>DAOTWU010000610.1:0-3298 GCA_034435735.1 Anaerolineae bacterium
CAGCAAAAACCCCCACAATGACTATACTTAAGCCAATGTCCCCTGTGGAAAGGTTATCCCCATGCTTGTTCGTTTCACTGGTCTGTTACTACTCGCCCGCGTCTTCGCCCCGATTGCCGTCGCCATCTTCGCCTATATCACCCTCGCCAGCTTCTTCAGCGAAGTCGCCGCCGTTGTGGATACCCACCGCCCCGCCATCGAGAGCGACCTCGCCACCGTTCGCGCAGAGTTGGCCACACTAGAAAACTCGCTCGATACGCTGGCCGATAGCGCAACCGCCGTCATTGATTACACCAGCACACTCACCTCGTCGCTGGCCTTGCCCACCATCAACACCTCGCTGGAGTTCGGCGATTTCAGCATCCCCCTGCCCTTCGCCAACGGCCTGCAAACGGCATTGCGCAACCTGCGCGGCGCGTTGGGCACGATTAGCAGCCCCTTTGATGAGCTGGCCATCGCCACCGAGTCGCTCAGCCGCGTTGCAGAGCACACCAACAGCGCGTGGCTACACCTGCTGGCCATGTTCAACGACTTAGACGCGCTGATGAGCGCCGAGCCAACCAAAGACAACCCCAACCCCGGCGGCTGGGCGTTACGCCTGCAAACGCTCTTCCTGCTCATATTGGTGGTGTTCATTGTGGTGTATGTGTCGTTCGCGCTAGAGTCGTTGATGAACGGCTGGCGCATGTTCTGGCGCGGCCAACTGTGAGGGGGGAACTCCACACACTGGCGCTGGGGCTAACGATAAAAAAGGCGGGGTTTGCCGCCCCGCCCTGCGCGCCTATTCCGCTTCCGCCATCTCGCTCACCCGCTCAAGCAGCGCCTCAAAATCGCCATCGAACGGGGCATAGGTGGCGGTGAAGCGCAGTTCACAATCATCGCGCCCATCCACCACCGCATAGTATTCTAGCGTGATGGCGTCTTCGGTCACTGTCGCCACTTGCGTAATCTGTTGCAAGCCAGTGCCAAACTCGGCCTCTTCCTCTAATATATACTCCCCAGCGCCGCCGCCCAGCACCGTATTCCCTAAATAGAGCACGCCCTCTTCGTCATCGATGCGCACGGGCAAAATCGGGTCGGGCGTCGCCCATGCTTTGGGGGGCGTTGTAGCCGCCGCACCCAAGCACTCGCCGAACATGGTATACTCGGTCAAATCGCGCTCGACCTCTGTCCAAAGCTCGTATTCCAGCTCCGTGCGTTCAAAGGTCACTACCCGCTCAAAGGTCAGCGCGCCCGCTTTGGTCACCGACGTGCTTTCGTAGGTGTCATCATCCAGCGCCACCAGCGTGGACTCAAAATCATAGGCATCATCGGGGATGAATGGCGCGCCGTGATAGGCTTCCAGCTCCTCATCCCAGCTATAGAGCACATCTTCGCCCGCCGCCACCTCTAGCAGCAGCGCGCCCTCATCCAACGGCACAAACAGCACATAAAGCGCCTCGGCATCCTCTGGCGCATCGGGGGCAACCAGCAGCCACGCCGTAGCGGAGAGCGCGCCCTCGTCCATGTCGTCGCCGTCATCTTGTGCCAGCGCGCCCAGCACCAAAAGCCCCAACACCAACAAAATAGCCCCTACTTTTTGCATATCAAACCACTTTTCTCTATGAACGTTCCTTTAAGTATAGGGGAAAGTGGCCATCATGCCCGCCGTAAAGCCGACGCCCGCGCGACTACTCCGCTTCGCCAATCGCTTGGGCGGACTTATCTAAAAACGAGGCGGCAAACTGCATGAAGCGGTAAACATCGGCGAAGTTGGTCGCCAGCCCCACGCTGATGCGCACCGCGCCCACCACGCGCCCCAACACCAGCATAAACTGCTCGAAGGTCATGCGCTCTTCTTCCTGCAAACATCGCTCGATTTCGTCCTTCTCTAGCCCCAGCGCCGTCTCCCCCGCACCAGGGTTACAGAAGCAGCCCGTCCGCAGCGAAATCTGGTGCGCGTTGGCCAGCCGCTCAATGTCGCGGTAGTCAATCAGTTCGCCGTCGGGGTCAAAGAAGTTGAGCGTAATCGTGCCGCCGCGCATGTGCGTATCCGTCGGACCATAAATGCGCACCAGTGGCGCGCCGTTGCTATGTTGCAGCGCCACCAGTTCATCCAGCAGCCAGCCCGTCAAGCAGGTCACGCGCTCGTGAATCGTGTCGATGCCAATCCGCTCTAAATGCCGCAGCCCAATTTCCACCGCTGGCAAGTTCAAATAATCAATCGTGCCATCCTCGAAGGCCTCTTCGCCCTCTTGCAAAAAGTGCACGCCCGCCTGCACCGAAGCATAAGTAATCGTGCCGCCGGCGAACCATGGCCGCTGGAGCTTGGCCAGTTTTTCGCGCTTGGCGATGAGCGCGCCCACGCCCGTCGGATAGCCGAACATCTTATAGAACGAGAGCGACACATAATCCGGCTTCCACCTGCTCAGGTCGAGGCGGTTGGTGGGGGCGAAGGCCGCCGCATCCAACAGCACATCCCACCCCAGCGCCTGCGCCCGCGCAATCCATTCCAGCGAATGCTGGACGCCGGAGAAATTAGACTGGGCCGGATAGGCGAAGAGGTTGGCAAACTGCGGGTCGGCCATCTCTAGAAAGGCCTGCAAGCGCGCCTCATCAATCCGCAACGAGGGCGGCAACACCGGCGCATAGGTTACAACCGCCCCGCGCCGCTGCGCAAACTCGCGGATGCCATTGACCGAGTTATGGTTATCGAATAGCAGCAAGTAGTGGCTGCCCGCCGAGAAGGGGAACGCCTCCCCCACCAGCCGCAACGCGCCGCTGGCATTGGGCGTGAAGATGACGACATACTCCTGTGGGTCAGCGTTGAAATAGTGCAGCACATAGTCGCGCGCCCGCTCATCGAGTTCGGTCGCCGCCTGTGACGTGGGGTTGCTGCTGTGGGGGTTGCCATAGACGCCGCCCGCCAGCAGTTGCATATGCTCCTGTAATTGTGAGGCGGCATATAGCCCGCCACCGGTGTAATCGAGGTAAACATGCCCCAGCGCATCCAGCCGCCCATACTCTTCGGCGCGCAAATCGTCGAGCGCCGTCGTTTGCTGAAATGCGGGATAGCGCGCTACAAATTCCTGATACGCCGCATTCATCGCTTCGGGGTCATAATACCCCTGCCTTTGACGCGAAACCATCATCAAGCCTCCCTTTTGGCAAACAGATAACTGCTTATAGCATAACAAATTTCGCCAAGGAGAGCAGGAGGCCGTTATAGCCGCTGGGGCTGAGGAAATAAAAACACCGCCTATGTTAGACGGCACTTATCCTCAATAACGGATCGAATGGTGCAAGTAGCGCCAAAATA
>DAOTWU010000611.1:0-2797 GCA_034435735.1 Anaerolineae bacterium
TTGAGCGTGGTATTGTTCCTGCCGCAAGATTTGGCGCTGGTAGAAGGTTCGCCATCAGAACGGCGGCGCTTTATGGATGAAACGCTGACGCAGGTTGACCGCGACTATTTAGAAGCGATAGATACTTACGAGAAGCTGTTGCCACAACGTAATGCCCTGCTTAAGCGTATTGCAGAAGGGCAGGCGAAGCCAGAAGAATTAGCATATTGGGATGAACAATTAGCCCAACACGGGGCGGTCATCATCGCTGGCAGACAACGCTTTTTACGCGAATTAGAATATGAGGCGCAGCGCGTGCATAGCGACCTCACTGGCGGGTTGGAGACGCTAACACTGCAATATCTCCCCAGCTTCACACCAACCGCTGAAGGCGATGGGCAAATGTCATTTGGTGTGCTGGGACTCGATTTACACCGTGAGATGACGGCGGAAGACATCGCCCCACAATTTGTCGAACGCCTTAAAAATGAGCGCGCAGAATCTATCCAGCGCGGCATCACGCTCAGCGGGCCACATCGGGACGAGTTGCGGTTGCTTATCAATAACCGTGATTGCGGGCTATATGGCAGCCGCGGACAAGCAAGGACGGCTGTCCTCGCCTTAAAGTTAGCCGAACTCACATGGATGAAAGAGCGGCTCGGGGAATGGCCTATTTTATTACTAGATGAGGTCATTGCCGAGTTAGATAAACAACGCCGCGCCTATTTATTGGAGCGGATTGATGGCGCGGCGCAAACTTTAATGACAACCACCGAACTCGATATTTTTACCGAGTCATTTTTGAAGCGGGCGACAGTGTTTGAAGTGGTTGCTGGGCAAATCGCCCCACATTAGCCCTAATCATCTGGGAAAACTGTTAAGGCATCAATGATGAGTGGTAGGGCAAATTCCTCCCCTAACCCACTGGCAGCGTCGGCCAAATGGCCATAAATCTGGACGCGCAACTCGCGCAATAGCGCATCGCGCAAGTAGCCGAGCAGATGATTCTTCTCGGCGGGGATTAGCCACGTTGTGATGCCAACATCCACTAACGAAGCCAAACTATCGCTAAAATTGGCAGTGCGATACGGCGCACTAAGGCGTTCATCAACACGGGGGTAAGGATGGTAATCCGCTTCTAGCGGGCGACCACTCACATAAAGCAAGGCTGTGCCATATTGGGGCGTGGGCAAAATATGCAAAGCATCAATCGTTCCACCGATGGCAACACGCCCATTCCACTCTAAACAATCGGGCTGCCAAGGAAGCGCCACAATAGGCGGCCCATCGATGCCGCCCCAACGCACCACGATTTGATTGGCTGGCTCTTCCAGATGAAACAAGCCATGAGCGCCCTCAGCCTTCACGGGAAAGCCCTCACCTTGAACCCAAAGCGCCTCTTGGGCATAAGGCGGAATTTGCCAGCTAGATGTTAGTTGTCCACTCAGTTCGTCGTTCATAAACCTAAAATTCTCATAAATTTCGCGAAATATGCAGGTAATCTTAAAATAGATATGCTATAGTGTGTAGGCATTAGTTAGTTATCAATAGGGATTATAGCTTGAACATGTGGCATTCTATCTATCAAAAGCTCCGTTATCGGGAATGGTCTTGGGCGCGTGTCGTCTCAGACTTATTCAGTCCACCAGTGATATGGGGTGTATTTGCCTTCCCTATTGCTTTCCGCTTTGCAGATTCTGCCGCACAAGCCCTCTTATGGGCATGGACGTACACCATTTTGGTCTGCGTCATCCCTGTAAGCTATATCGGTTGGATGGTATATCGGGGACGGATTACTGATATGCACATGCCACTTCGCCGCGAACGGATTGTCCCGCTGTTAGTTTCAATCGTGGCGACAACCATTGCATGGTGGACGCTGCGGTTTATGGGTGCGCCACCCGTTATGCCCCTATTAGCCCTCGTCAGTCTAGCACAATTGATTGTGATAGTGCTCATCACGCTGGTATGGCAAATTAGCGTTCACGCCATGATTACCAGTAGCACAACCATCGCCACTGCTGCGCTATTCGGCATGGGTTACGCCCTGCTCACCGTGCCAATCGTGATGCTTGTGAGCGCCGCCCGCCTCAACCTGAAGCGCCACACCCCCGCACAGATTATCGTTGGTGCGGCAGTTGGTGCGCTTGTGCCTGTTTTGGTGCTTGTTATAATCTAGGCCACGAGTGAACCACAATCACATAGGCGAAACAACATGAAGCGTATTGCACAATGGAGCAACCGTGCGCTATTTGGCGCCGCTGCGCTGGCCGCGAAAACATGGCCACTGGCGGCGCGCATCTTCCCTGAAACGCTGGAAATTGACGATAACCAATCGCTATGGGTAGCACAAACGCCAGACTATCGCCCTAACCCACCATTACAAAAACCTATTGACTGTGACCTTGCCATTATCGGTGGCGGTTTCACGGGCGTTTCTACAGCCTATCACTTCAGCCGCCGCTACCCCGAAAAGCGAGTTGTGCTATTAGAGGCGAAAACGCTCGCCAATGGGGCAAGTGGGCGGAACGGGGGCATGCTACTAAATTGGGTAACTGACCCGCTGGCGTATAGCTCCGATGAGATGGTGCAACGCATTTACCAAACCACCCATGCAGGCATTCAAACTATACTCGACATCATAAAGCGGCATGAATTGAATGTCAGTCACCGTGTTGATGGCACAGTGCATCTCATCACACATCCGGACAGGGTAGAAGCCGCGCAAGAAGAAGCCGCTTATTACAACAGTTTGGGCATTCCTGTGCAATTTTTAGAGGGCGATGCGCTCAAGCCCTATATAGAGCTTGACGGCGTT
>DAOTWU010000612.1:0-1673 GCA_034435735.1 Anaerolineae bacterium
TTATCCCTATATGGCGCAAGCAGTACTCTATACTATCGCCCGCGATAGTAAGGGCATCGCTATTACCCTATTCGACCGCCAACTAGAAGTGGATGAACTGCCTAACAGCCGCCATTGCCTCACCTTACACACGCAGGCGGCTTATTATACTGAAGACGAATTACCAGAAGGCTTTTTAACAGAGCTACCTGATGAAGAAGCCATCTTGCAAATGATGCGGGGGCAGCCCATTTATTATACCTCGCTGCGTGGTGATAGCACGTTCAGCGAAACGACGCGCGCCCGTGCCGAAGAATTAGGCGCAAATGGCATGATGGTCATTGGCCTGCGCGCAGCTGGCTTGTTGCTGGGTACACTCAACATTTTCACTGAAGACGCTCCAGCTTACAACGATGACCAAGTAGAAGCGCTCACCACATTAGCTGACCAAATTGGCATCTCGGTACAAACGCGCCAGCTATTAGAGGCCACCAGCGAAGCCCGTGAGCAAGCCGAAAAACTAGTCGAGACCAATCGCGCCATTACAATGGCATTTGACGAAGCCGACATGTTGCAGGCCGTCATGGGCGGTATGCCCTCCTTCGTTGATGCGGCAGTGCTATTGTTATTTGATAGGCCAATTCATGCTGGGCAACTGCCACAAACGATTATCACCCGCGCCATCGCCACCCGTGAAGAGGTCAAAACGGTTGAAATCATTGATAACCCCGACCCCGACAACGAAAATGCCAAAGAAGCGCTCAAGCAAGTCATTGAGGGGCGGGCGTTCATCATTGAGGACTTCGACAACTATGAATCGTTGATGACGCCCAACTCTATCAACGCGATGAAAACACTGGGGATGAAATCAGCGGTCAGCGTGGGGCTACGCTCTGGTAATCAATTACGCGGCATTTTGTCCTTTGGTGCATTTGATACGCTACAACTAGCGCTCTACCCTACTGGCAATTTCCTCGCACTAGCCGACCAGATAGCGCTAACGCTAGAGAATCGTGAGCTATTGGAACAAACGGAAAGCTCTCTAGAAGAAGCGGGGACGCTCTACGAGGTTAACCGCGCGCTAGTACAATCACAAACGCCTTCAGACGTTTTGCGCGCCTTACAGCGCTATATCGCTTTCGATGCTGACCTGCTCTCATTCTCCACACTTGAATACAATGCGCAGGGTGAAATTACAGACCTCATCACTGTGGCGCGCATTCGTGGCAATACGGTGATTGATGAACCCATACGCCTGAGTGATGGCGTCGGCGAAGAATCCATCGCCGCTTATACGGCCTACCTTGACCAATTACGGGAAAGCGTGTTGATTGTCGAGGATGCCAGCGATGATGAAGAGAACACGATGCAACAGGTGCTGGGCGAAGGCAGCTATATCGTCTTTGTCTTGCGTAGCGGTAAGCGGGTAACCGACATTGTCTCCATCCTTTACGATACGCCGAGAAAATTCAGTAACCAGCAGCGCCGCCTGTACCAAAGTATCTATAACCAGATAGGTATCGTTATCGATAATCAGCGCCTGCTGCGCGATTCGCAAACTGCGGCGGCACGTCTAGCGGAACAGGTGCGGGTGCTACGGGCAATGAATGAGCTGGCGGTTGCCCTTAGCGCAGCCCGTGATAAAGAAGCGATTCTCACCCGTGCCAGTGAGGCGCTAGTGCGCAGTTTGAATA
>DAOTWU010000613.1:0-4120 GCA_034435735.1 Anaerolineae bacterium
TGCTGAGTGAATATGGTACGATGAGCTTCACGGAAATCGCTTCCTACGCAATCGAAACCGCGCGTGAAGGTTTCCCCATCCACTACAGCATGAAGGATAATCTATCATTTTCGCTTATCGAGCGCATCGGCCTAAGCATTCTATTGCCCTATAACTCACAAGTTTATATCAAAGGGCAGTGGTGGGATGATATTTATCTGGGCGACCGCTTCACCCGCCCTGACCTAGCCAATACATTTGAACTGATGACGCAAGTTGAACAGGATGCACTGGCGGCTGGTGGTACACGTGAAGATGGATTGCAGGCCGTACGCGACCTGTTCTATCAGGGTGATATTGCCGAAACGATTGTGCAATTCCATGAAGAAAGTGGCGGGCTTTTCACCCGTGAAGACCTGGCCAACTACAGCGGCTACTGGGAAGAGCCAACAACTGGCCAATATAATGAGTACACCATTTACACCAATGGCCCATGGAATCAAGGTATCGTCGTTGTAGAAGCCTTGCAAATCCTTGAAGGTATTGATTTGGCAGCAATGGGGCATAATTCGCCCGAATATATTCATACTGTCACCCAAGCCATTGAGTTAGCGATGTCTGATAGGGATACTTACGCGGGCGACCCTGAATTTGTGGATGTGCCGCTGGATGTGTTAACCAGCGAAGATTATGCTCAACAGCGGCGAGAGATGATGACACCCAACCAAGCTTTTCCACAATTGCCACCACCAGGGCAAATTGAAGGCTATAACGCCTATGTACCGCCGCGTGTAGATAGCGCGGAAATTGCGCAAGCACCGCTATTCAACAATACTATCCTCATTGGGCAGGATACTAGCCATCTAGCGATTATCGATAGTCAGGGTAATGCTATCAGCATGACACCTAGTGACTTTCCACAAACGCCGATGGTGCCAGGGACGGGCTTAACACTGGGCAACCGCATGATTCAATTCCGTTTAGATGAAAACCATGTCAATCATCTAGAGCCTGGGAAACGCCCGCGCATCACACCACATGCTGTTATCATCTTCCGTGATGGCGAGTTCTGGATGGCTTATGGCACGCCAGGCGGCGATACCCAACCCCAAGCATTGATACAGGTTTTCCTCAATATGGCGGTGTTCGGTATGGATGTCCAAGAAGCAATTAATGCACCACGCTTTAGAACGGTGAGCCACGAGAATTCTTTCTCGCCACACGAATCCTCGCCGCATACACTACACCTTGAATCATCTATTTACCAAACTGCCGCTGAACAGTTGGAAGCGATGGGCTATATTGTCAAAGAATTTGATGACTGGCATCCTTCAGCGTTTGGCGCTGTTGGGGCGGTGTTGCGAGAAGGCGACAGGCTCTTAGCTGGTTCTGACCCGCGTGAAAATACGTGGGCTATGGGCAAGTAATGCCGAAGCACAGAACGGGGCTGGCAACATCGCAGCCCCGTTTTACATATTGTCAGGGAAAATTTTACCTGGATTGAGGATGTTATTGGGGTCTAAGGTTTGCTTTATGGCACGCATCACTGAAAGCGCTTCACCGTGTTCTTCATGCATAAAAGCGGCTTTGCCAATGCCAACGCCATGCTCCCCTGTTGCTGTACCGCCAAGCGCTATCGCCTTACGGATGATGGCCGCATTAACAGCTTGAACTTTCTCCAACGTCACATCATCAGCAAAAGGCAATTCCACATGAATATTGCCATCACCTGCGTGCCCCTTCATATAGCCGATAATACCATGCTGGTTAATCACCTCGCGAGCATAAGCGATAAGCTCAGGATAGGCACTGATGGGCACAGCAACATCCATGATAAAAATTTGCTGGCCGGGATGGTTACGGCGTAAAGTTTCATAGGCGATGTGGCGCGCTTCCCATAACTTTTTACGTTCAGCATGGTCAGCAGTCGCATAAAAACTCAATGCGCCAGCCGCCTCACAAATCTCGCGAACAATGGCAATGTCTTGGTCTAATGAATTCTCATGTGTGGCATGAACTTCCATGAGCAAGGTCGGCAATGGCTGGAAATTATGGCCTGCTTCGTTAATCATGCGGGTGTTGGTCTCATCAAGAAATTCCAACGCAGCAACATCTATCCCACTGCCCCGTACTTCAACAACTGTTTCAATGGCAGCCTCTACTGTAGGGAAAGAAGCGACCATCGCCGTCATATGCATAGGAACAGGCACAAGGCGCAGCGTTGCCTCAGTGATAATGCCTAATGTACCCTCGCTACCAACGAAAAGATGCAACAAATCATAGCCCGCTGATTGCTTGACTGAGCGTGAGCCAACACGGATTAAACGGCCATCAGCCAGCGCAACTTGCATTTGCAGCACATTATCTTTGCTCGCGCCATATTTCACTGTGCGAATACCAGCGGCATTATTAGCTAACATGCCGCCAATTGTGGCATTAGCGCCGGGGTCTGGCGGAAAAAATAAGCCATAGCGAGAGAGGTGGACATTCAAATCTTTATGACCAATACCAGGCTGAACAGTCACCTGAAAATCATCGGCATGGACAGCGAGTATTTGCGTCATGCGCTCCAACGAGAGCAAAATGCCGCCATACAAGGGAATAGGATTACCCTCTAGTGATGTACCAACGCCCCAAGGCGTGACCGGAATGCGATGGGTATTGGCGAAGCGCAAAACTTCGGCCACTTGCTCCGCGCTTTGCGGCCAAACGATGACTTCTGCGCGATGCGGGTGGTGATGCCCTTGGTCATGGGCGTGTAAATCTAATTCAGCATCAGCAGTGGAAAGGTTCGCCGATGTGACAATTTGCTCTAAAGCTGCAATATGTTCAGAAGAAAGGGGCGTATAAGCATTCATCGGAATAAGCCTCGCCGTTGGACAACGCCATGAGACAAAGTAGTGAAGCCCCCACCATAAACATCATAGATAGGACGCAAATCATCTAACAACGTACCAATTTGGCGGGGCGGTGTATATTTATTCAACATTTCCATAAAACCGCCGTGCTGGGCGAATAAAGGTTGTACCTTGTCGGCAGTTAGCCCTTCTTCCCAACGCCATTTTTCTGGAAAGTGGTAATAAAACACCAAGTAAGTGGCGGCAGTGACAAGAGAGACACCACGATTGTTATATTCCCACAGGTTCAAACCAATATGCCAAGCGGCCTCTGCAGTGAATGTTAGTGCAGCTACAGCTTCAAACTGGCGATTGAAAGTCTGTCCATCTGCTTCTTCTACAACAGGGCGAATATAGCCTTCGGGATGAATATCTTCATCAACGGTGGCGCGATAAACAGCAGCCGCATGCTCAACCCGTTCCATATCTTCTAAGGCAACGCCAAGCGCTAAAGTCGCCGCTGCTCCCCAAAGATTGTCTAAATAAGTGCCTGACAGATTAAGGGCAACTTCTGCCTGCTCTAGCAATTTCAGGGCAACAGGCAGCTGTGACTGTGCTGCAGGGTGGTCACGCAGTAACTCCACACACTGAACAGCCGTAAGCAAGGTGAGAACATCGCCATTATCTAAGGATTGCAATAGAGGAATTAAGACAGAAGCGCCCCGCTCTCCAGCTGAGCTATCATCCATAAAACGGTAACGGAAGCCCGCCCATTGTGCAAAAGCAAGGTTTTTGTGCGGCGGAGCTTGCGCCTCTAGGTTTTCCCATGCTGCACGAAATGGGTCACGCTTACGATGACGACGGGCGGTTTCTACGTGTTGAGAAGTGAAGTACAGGCCGAAGTGTGTCATATGTTCATTCTATGAAGGTTTGCTTAATGGATAAAATACGATATAATTCTGTATGATGGAACTGCGTATTGATGCTAACATCATAACGTTTAATCGCATTTGAGTAAATGATGGATGGATAACCGTGGTGGCCGAAGAAAACCATAGACCTCAGTTTTCGGATGAAAATCGCACCACACACCCGAAGAAGGGGGAACACGGTTCAATAGAAGATAATCGCAATCCTGAGGAAGTGCTGAAAGAAGATTATCTCCATCAAGATAATCACAGCCCCGATGAAGCGTTGAAAGAAATTCGCCAGAATATGAGGCGCATCGCGCAGGAATATGCAGATGGCGCAATTAGCCGCGCCCAATTCAACGCGCTTTATGCCCATTACAGCGAAAAACGCAC
>DAOTWU010000614.1:0-5666 GCA_034435735.1 Anaerolineae bacterium
GCCCCACTAAACCACCACCAGATTGAAACAACTCTACTAGGGGTTGGGATACGTTGAGATATGTCGGAAATGCACGATAACCCCGAAAGGCACTGGCGTGAGCTTGTGATATATCAATGATTAGTTCATAGACATTATCAGGTTGACCGCGGAAAAACAGCGCAGCAGGGCGTTTGTTGTACTGGTCGAGGAGCGGGTGTTCATTGAGAAGCTGGATTTGCTCTACAGTAGCGCCAAGGTTATCGATGCGAAATTCCAACGTGCCAAGCACGCGGATAATATAGCCCTGCTGGGGGATGAGTGCTTCTTTTTCGGCATCGTATTGCGCAGTTTCAACAATGAGCTGCAATTCATTGGGTACACCGCCAGCTTGCGCCAATAGAAAAGCGGCGTGCATATTTTCTGGTTGCAACGATTGTAAGAGCTGTTCTCTTTTAGGCATGATAATTTCCCCATACAAACACGGTTTTACATAGCGATATTGTAAAACACGCGCCTTACTGGTAGCAGGGGAAACCTAACCACTTTCTGCTAGATGGCGCAACGCCTCAACGATAATGCGATGTTCCGCCTCGTGCATCCGCGTCTCATAGGCTTCTAACGTATCACCATCATGAAACGGCACAACTGCCTGCACAATGACAGGCCCAGCATCCACCTCTGGCACAACATGGTGAATCATGCACCCGCTGGCTTCAATATCGCCACGTTGATAGGCTTCATAGGCGCGTTCGATGGCATGTGTGCCGGGGAAGGTATCTGGCAAGGCAGGGTGTAAGTTAATCACCGTTGTACCGACACGCTCTAGAAAACCCGCGCTGAGGATATGCATCCAACCAGCGAGAACAACCACATCAGGTTGGTAGGGGCGAATGCAATCGGCGAGGTCTAGGTCATATTGGTCACGCCCGCGCCCATCTTCTTTGTAGGGCTTTAATGGGAAATAAAGCGTTGGAATGCCCGCCATACGAGCGCGTTCCAGCCCATAGGCCGCCTTGCGATTGGAAATCACACAGGCAATCTCAGCGGATAAATGGCCTTCATTGATAGCATCAATAATCGCCTGCAGATTTGTACCACTGCCAGAAATTAGCACAACCAGACGCAAAGCCGCCTCAGACAAGCTGCACCCCCTCGTGTGTGTCTACAATTTGGCCCACATAGGCGCAATCATCGCCCAATAATGCTAAAGCTTCATCTTGCTGTTCGGCAGGAACAACAACCAGCATCCCCAGCCCCATGTTGAAGACGCGATACATCTCTAATTCATCAACCTCTCCCTGCCGCTGAATAAGTTGAAAAATTGCTGGTACAGGCCATGTGCCTCGTTGAATATCCGCACCAAGACCAGCGGGCAAAATACGGGGTAAATTATCGATGACGCCACCGCCCGTAATATGTGCCAGCCCGCGCACATCTACGGCAGCGCGTAACGCCTGCACTGGAGATAGATAGCAGCGATGTACCGCCAGCAACGCCTCGCCAATAGATTGGCCGTTCAAATCCTCGCGCGGCGTTTGCCAATCCAATTCATCTAAAACCGCACGGGCTAAGGTGTAGCCATTAGTATGTAGACCGCTGGATGGCAAAGCAATCAGCGCATCGCCCGCTTGAATGCGGCTGCCATCAAGCAGCTGGTCACGGGAGACAACGCCAATAACCGCGCCAACAACATCCACCTCGCCCGCCACATACACGCCGGGCATTTCTGCAGTTTCGCCACCGATGAGCGCACAGCCAGCCTGTTGGCAAGCTTGCGCCATCCCTTGCACAATGGCGGCGATTTGTTGCGGGGCTAGGCGGCTAGAGGCGACATAATCGAGGAAAAAGAGCGGTTGCGCCCCCTGTACCAAAATATCGTTGATGCAATGATTGACCAAATCTTGGCCGATGGTATCCCAGCGGTTCATACGGGCGGCGACTTTGGTCTTTGTGCCCACACCGTCAATGCTAGCCACCAGCGTTGGTGATGCTAGCTTGGCTAATGAAGAAGCATCATATAGACCGCCAAAATTCCCCAAATCGGATAGCACTTGCGGTGTATAAGTCGCCCTTACGGCCTCTTTCATTAGGTTGACAGCGGTCTGACCAGCATCAATATCAACACCAGCCCGTTTGTAAGCATCAGCCATGATGCACCTTTCCTATATCGCGGCGGTAATGCATACCTTCAAAGTGAATGTGCTGTATTTCGTCATAAACGTGCTGTAAAGCAGCAGCCAGTGTATTGGCTCTGGCGGTAACCGCCATCACCCGCCCCCCACTGGTGACCAGCGCGCCATCTTCTGCCCGTTTTGTGCCGGCATGAAATACCAGCGTAGAGGGCTGTAAATCGCCAATCGTGATAGGGAGGCCTTTGGGATATGCTTGGGGGTAGCCAGGAGAAGCCAGCACAACTGTAGCGCAAGCCCCATCATGCCACTGCACTAAGCGCTCATCCAGTGAACCATCAATACAAGCATTCATAATGGCATACAAGTCGCCATCTAGCATGGGCAGCACGACCTGCGTTTCGGGGTCACCAAAGCGGCAGTTAAACTCCAACACACGCCAACCATCAGCAGTGCGCATCAAACCAGCATAGAGCACGCCAATATAGGGCGTTCCCGCAGCACGCATCCCCTGCACGGTGGGAATGAGTACGCTCTCGCGGATTTCGGCGATGTCATCAGGCGTCACATCAAGCGTTGGGGCGAAAGCCCCCATACCGCCCGTATTCAGCCCCTTATCGCCATCAAGGGCGCGCTTATGGTCACGGGCGACCATCATCGGCACGACGCGCTCGCCATCTGAAAACGCCAGTACCGACAGCTCATCACCAAAAAGCCGCTCTTCAACCACGACAGTATCACCCGCAGCGCCAAAGGCTCGCTCTGCCATGATGGTATCGACAGCACCTAATGCATCATCTACCGTATCGCAAACGAGCACCCCTTTACCCGCCGCTAAACCGCTAGCCTTGACCACAACAGGTTTATCCAGCGAGCGTATATAAGACTTCGCCGCTTCCGCATCTGTGAATGTTTTATAGGCAGCGGTGGGGATGTTGTGTTTGGCCATGAACGCCTTGGAAAAGGCTTTAGAGGCTTCTAACTGCGCTGCGGCTTGCGATGGCCCGAAAATGCGTAGCCCTGCCGCTTGAAAACGGTCAACAGCGCCAGCTGCTAAAGGTGCTTCTGGCCCAACAACCGTCAAATCTACGTCATGCTTTTGGGCGAATGCGATCAATCCATCAAAATCGGTTTCCGCAATCGCGACATTTTCCGACGGCGCAAGGCCATCACCAGCAGGCCAAGACGTGCCGCCATTGCCAGGTGCTACCCAAACGCGCCCCACCTGTGGTGATTGTGCCAGTTTCCAAGCCAGTGCATGTTCACGGCCACCAGAGCCGATGATTAGAACCGTTTTGCTCATGCGCTACTCCATTGCCCTTCAAAGAGAAATTTGCTGCGATCTTCGCTTAAAAGCCATTCAGGTATTTCAATCGGATATTCACCAGAGAAACATGCCGTACAATATCCCCCGCCTTTTGCGCCACGGCCAATGGCTTTCAACATGCCAGGTAGCGAGAGATAGTCCAGAGAATCTGCGCCGACGTGCTGGCAAATTCCGTCAATATCAAGGCGGTTAGCGATGAGTTCTTTGTAAGTGGCCATATCCACCCCCATAAAACAAGGATGGCGCACCGGCGGCGAAGATACGCGAACATGCACCTCTGTCGCGCCATTATCCCGCATGAGCTTCACCAACGGGCCACAGGTGTTGCCACGTACAATCGAATCATCAACCAACACAACCCGCTTGCCCTCAAGGTTATGGCGTAGGGCATTGAATTTGAGTTGAACCCCCTGTTTGCGCAGGGAATCATCTGGCTGGATGAATGTGCGGCCAATATAGCGGTTTTTCATCAAGCCTTCGGTAAAGGGGATGCCACTTTGCAGGCTATAGCCGATAGCAGCGGGCGTCGCAGAGTCTGGCACGGGGATGACAATATCGGCATCTACAGGCGCTTCTATGGCCAATTGTCGCCCCAAATTCTGGCGCGCATCGTGGATAAACTGATTATCTAGCAATGAATCTGGGCGGGCGAAGTAAACATATTCAAAAACGCACATCGCACGGGAGCGGGTTGGCGGGCGTCCCATAAAGGCGGTGACCCCGCCTGCATCAAGGCGCACAATCTCCCCCGGCTCGACATCGCGCACATAGGATGCGCCTATTGTGGCCAACGCACAACTCTCTGAGGCGACCACATAGCCACTCTCATCATCAAGCCGCCCAATACATAGCGGGCGCAGGCCAAGCGGGTCACGTACAGCATAAATGCCATCGCGGGTCAATAATGCTAAAGAATAAGCGCCTTCTGCCATATACATAAACGCCCGAATTTGATTCACCCAGTGATCCTCACTTGGCTCGTCGGGCACGCCTTCTGACCAAACTTCGGCAGGGGCGGCAATGATTTGCGTAATCATCTCGCTATCGCTGGTAGAGGTGAGGCCAACACCGCGCTTGAGCAAGCGATAGCGCACCTCTAGCGCATTGGTCAAATTGCCGTTGTGCGCCAATCCCAGCGGCCCCTGTAGCGTTTCGATGAGGTAGGGTTGGGCGTTAATGAGCTTTAGGCCACCAGTCGTTGAATAGCGCGTGTGGCCAATGGCCAAATGCCCCTCTAGGCGAGAGAGGGCTTGTTCATTAAAAACCTGCACCACCAACCCCATATCTTTATGTTGGTAGGCATATTTGCCATCACAAGTGGCGATGCCAGCGCTCTCCTGCCCCCGATGCTGGAGGGCATAGAGGGCGAAGAACGTTAAACGGGCGACATCGCGCCCCGGCGCATAAACGCCAAAGACGCCGCATTCTTCATGCGGGCGGTCTACCGGAACAAGCTCCGGGTTCATGGTTTCACCTCAGCATCATCTTTAACAATCGTGTCGATATATTGCTGGCGGCGTTCTTCAAGCTTTTGGCGCACACCTTCATCGAAGAGCGCAATAATTTTTGCGGCCAGCAAAGCCGCCGCCTCTGGTTCAAGGACGACGGCAGGAGCAACACCGCTGGGCATCCGCAACGAGGAATAAATATCTGCGCCGCCGAAACTGCTAGAAATAGGCGGGCAGGCGATGACTGGCGCGTTCACCTGTGCATCGACAAAACCGCTGAGCGCATTGGAACGTCCAGCAATGGTGATATAGACCTTTGGGCGCGGGTCTGCTTCATAAGTTTGCAGTATATCCAGCACATGCGCGGGCGTTTTATGTGCCGAACCAACGCGCAATTCATAAGTAATGCCTAGCGCTTCTAGCACAGTGGCGATTTTTTTCGCATGGTCTAAATCCGAACGCGACCCCATCAAAATAGGCACAAAAGCTTCAGTCATCATATCCTCCCACAGTTTGTTATCTATTAAGCACTTATGATGTAGCAGTTAAATGCGCCAAAGCGGCGGCAATACGTGGCGCGGCAGGTTGTTCGCCAGGCACAAAGGTCTCGCCAGTGAGTTTTTCATAGGCGGTGATATAGCGCTCGGCCACTTCTGCCACAAATTCCGCTGGCATAGTTGGCGGTGTACCTTCGCCGGTATAACCTTGCGCCTTGAACCATTTACGCAGATATTCCTTGTCAAAGCTCTGCGGTTCGCTACCGCGCTGGTAGGTATCGGC
>DAOTWU010000615.1:0-1859 GCA_034435735.1 Anaerolineae bacterium
TAACAGGGGTTTGGGTAGATTCTCCGCGTGGGCCAGAGAAAATCTGCGCTATTGGTGTGATGGTGAACGCCCGCATGGTGACTAAGCATGGCTTTGCGCTCAATATCAATACCGATTTATCTTATTTTGAGGGTATTATTCCCTGCGGCATCCGCGATAAGGGCGTTACCAGTATGGCGAGAGCATTGGGTGAGCCAGTGGATAGAGGGGCGGTTGAAACTGCTGTTGCCCGTCACTTTGGCCAGATTCTCGATTTTCAGATGCGCCCTACTGAGCCGATTTTGTCCACCTTGCAGGATGGTAAGGAGGCTTCATGAGCCAGCATCCTTTAGATGCACCACTTGTTTTGGAAAATCTATTTTTCCCCAGAAAAGCGCGCCCCAGCAGCGGCAACCGCTCAGATACTTTTGACGGCATGATACCCGTAGCGCAGGGCGTTATCTTGGGCTATCGCCTTTATGCCCGCGATAAAAAGTTCCCCGTCACGCTATATTTTCATGGCAATGGCGAAATTGCGACGGACTTTGACAACATCGCCCTGATGTACCACATGGCAGGCACGTCGTTGCTGGTGGTGGATTATCGCGGGTATGGTTGGAGTACCGGTGAGCCGCGCCTGAGCACATTGGCAACAGATGCCGAGGTTGTTGTGCAGACCTTGTCCAAACTGCTCTCCCAACACGGGATAGAAAATGCCCCCCTCTATATAAAAGGGCGCTCATTAGGGAGCGCGCCTGCTATCCATGCGGCCTATAAATTCCCGCAGATGTTTCGCGGCCTTATCATTGAAAGTGGGTACGCCGATGCACCTTCGCTATTTCGGCGTTTTGGCCTCACAATTTCTCCAGAATTATTGGCGGATGACAACTTGCCACTGAACAATGTGGGGAAATTGGCGCATATATCGTTGCCGCTTCTCATTTTGCATGGTGAAGAAGATCGTATCATCCCTGTTGCGCATGGGCGGCGTTTATATGAAGTCGCCACAACAGCGGATAAAACGCTTGAAGTGATTCATGGGGCAGGGCACAACAATTTATTGACCATTGGCATGGAACGTTATTTCGCAGCTATTCGAGATTTCATCGCCCGCACATTGGCATAAAAACAGGTGCTCAGCTAAAGTTTGGAACGTTAGTGTTGAGCACCTGTTTTGATGTTTGATAATTCCTGTTTTATTGGCTTACGCCATTTTCACCGATTTTCTCCCACGTTTCCCCATTATCAGGTGAATAGAAGATGTCACGGTCTGTGGTGGCGACCGCAATGGCTTCTGTAGTTGGGTTAACGGCAATATAGAAAATGGCTTGTTCAGTGTCAACTTCTGGCGAATTGCTTAGCGGGGCAATTTCTCTATCTACCAGCGAATAGACAAATAGTTCATCCAACCCATATATAAGCCGTTCGCCATCAGGATCAAAGGTGACAGAAGTCGTCATATCACGGGTGATTGGTGTAAATGTGTCGCCAAAATCTTCAGAGAGTAATAACCCATTCTGTGTTGCTACAGCGACTATATTGCTTCGTTCGGGATGAACAGCCAGCTGAATGGGTGAAGAGGCTAATCCATCTGCTGCGCTTTGCTCCCATGTTTCACCCCCATCAAGGCTGTAAAACATCCCTGTTGAGAGCAGAGAGTTGGGTCTTGGATTAATGAGGTATACTGTCTCTCCATAGTATGAGGCAGCCATTGTGTGGAAGTCGCTTTGACCAGAGAAGTTAATGGTGGTCAACGTCTTGCCATAGTCTTGGCTGCGAACTAGCCCCAATGGGTTAATCAAATTTGATCCAGGTCCAGGGTGTCCACTGCTGAAAAATCCATCTGCTGTACCCGAATATCCCATATAATCATTAATGGG
>DAOTWU010000616.1:0-2035 GCA_034435735.1 Anaerolineae bacterium
GATATGGCCGAAGCCACACCCGAAGCTGGCGATTAACATAAAAATGTAAAGTACACATCTAAGCGCGGCCAAAGGGTCGCGCTTTTTAATATTTTTTTATAACTTTTTATCCAGTTTTTTATATTTAACTGGTAGCGCGTTTTTAGAAACACCTCTATGCTTATATTTACAATGACAACCTCATCGTAGGGGTAAGCTCTTGCCGTTATTGTCACAGGGTCGCCTGCTTTTCAATATTAGGGGACAGCAGCAGGCGACCCCAACGGATAACATCCAATTTCTGGTTGCTCATTGACTACCTTACTTTTTATCTAGAGGGGAATAACATGTTTAAGAAAAATCGCACACTCAGCCTCGTTTTGCTGGTCATTGTCGCGCTTGTTGCAGCCGCTTGTGGCGGCGGTGGCGACAATGGCGGAAATGACGGCGGAAGTGCTAGCAGCGTCAATCTCTCGCAAGAGTTCGCTGGTGGCGGCGTCACACTGATGTACCCCGAGGGCTGGGTTGCAGAAGAAGCAAGTGGGCAAATTCGTTTGGCCAGCAGCCAAGAAGTCGCAGATAAAATGAATAGCGACGAAGATTTGAACGAACCGATGCCCTCCGGTGCAGCAGCCACCGTCGTAATGACCGTCAACGCGACTGATATAGGGTTAGAGGCAGATGCTAGTATTACGGATGTCCTCAACCAGTTCAAAAACCTTATGGCAGATGCTGACACAACAATTGGCGACGTTGAAGCTGTGAGCTTGGGCGATAAAGATGGCGCTCGCGTCTCTGTCAGCAGTGAAAATACCGATGGTTGGCTATACGGTGCTGCGCTCGGTGATGGGGATGTTGCACTGTTCATCTTCATTACTGCACCAGGCGAGCGCGACAACTGGACAGCAACATTGGATGGCATTGCCGCCAGCATTACTAAAGCAAACTAACCACGAACCAGGTTAAAGCGTTACCGATATTAGCCCTCTGGATAATTTCAGGGGGCTTTTGTTTTTGCGTTGATGGCGTTTATATGTTACCTTAAGACCGAACGGTCTTAAAAAAGGATTTTGGCTATGAATAGTCGTATCGTCGCATTAAAAGAAAAACTTATTGCTGCCCGCGAGGCGCTTAACCAGGCGCTGGATGGCGTGGGAGACCGCTGGGATACGCAAATTTATTCCGATGGCGCACAATGGACAGCCAGAGAGTTGTTGATACACCTCATGGTTGCACATACAGGGCAGGTCGGCGTGATGCAGCGTATTCTTGCGGGAGAAGAAGGCGTGCCAGAAAATTTTGATCTGGAACGCTATAACCGCAGTTCTGTGCAAAAGCGTATTGAGACGACACCAGAAGAAGCGCGCGCTGTCTTGAACCAATCGCATGAAGATTTGCTCGCCTGGTTAGATACCCTCACCGATGAACAACTCGACATCAAAGGGCGTCATGCTAGCGGTCAAGTTTTATCTATTGAGCAGTTTCTGCGTTTTGGCTTCGCTAAACATGAGCGTGACCACGCCGCCGATATTGCTCGCACATTGGGTATAGAAGCCTAAAAGTCTTTTTTCCAGTACACTGCAACCACCCAACACGGGTGGTTTTTTATAAGGAGGCACATCATGAAACGAGGGGAACAAACCCGCAACATCATTTTGGAACAAACAGCTATCCTCTTCAACAAGCGAGGGGTGGCAGGCACAACCATGAGCGATATTATGGCCGTTACAGGGTTGCAAAAAGGTGGCATCTATAATCATTTCGCCAGTAAGGACGAACTAGCGTTAGCTGCATTTGATAAAGCATGGGAACAAGTGAAAGAACGCTTTGAGCAATTGCTTTTCCCACGCCAAAACAGCATTGACCGCCTGCATGCCTTACTCAACTTGTTCTTGAGCTATAGCGATAATCCCCCAATTGAGGGCGGCTGTCCGGTATTGAACACCGCGCTAGAGGCCGATGACACCAACCCCGCTTTGTTAGAGAAGGCGCGGGGCGCAATACAGGAATGGCGCGATTTCATTGTGCGAACGGTAGAACGTGGTATAAAGTATGG
>DAOTWU010000617.1:0-2232 GCA_034435735.1 Anaerolineae bacterium
GGGCGTACGGCATCCCTACCAGAACTATATGCCACCGCTGGGGCGAAGTTCGCCTTTGATGCCGACACCATGGGCACAGCCATTGAGCTAATAGAGACAACGCTGGCCGAACTTGAGGGATAAACTGAGACAGTTCATGGGGGCGTAACAAGCCCCCATTTTTGCATCTACATTTCCACGATGCGCTTCACAATCACATCCATTTTCTCTAACAATTCTTTGGTTGCATTACGAACTTTATCACGCATATGTGCTGCCTTACCCGTTAGTTGGCCACTGCTCTTAAGCAAAGCCACTACCTCATGCGCCTCACGAGATAGGTTGGCGAGTGCCCGATGATCGTCGTTATTAGGGTCAAATGGAGGAATACCACACGCTTCAAATGGAGTACGTTGAATGTGTCGAGGCCCCATCGATCCTTGGGGTTGGTATGGCTTAATCGCTTGATTGACACTATCGGTGTTCAATATAGCACATAAATAATGCGCTTCATCTGCTGATGCAGCATCATAGTAGAATGTGGTGCAATCAACGACAAAGGCTCGCGCCTGCCGCCCATGAACAATCAAATTGAGCGCTTGGAGGTCTATCACTGTAGCAGAAATATTTGTACCGCTGGTATTTTGAATGACTTTATAGCGATGCTGGGGATTTTGGTTAACCATTGTATTATGGAAATTCAATCGCTCTGCAAAAGACTTGGTTTCGCCATCCTTGCTATATTTCTCCCAATGCTGCGCTGCCTGTCTAAACCACTCCCCCGATTGGGGATACCTATAAAGGAAATCGTCATCCCCCATCTCACGCCACTCACCATCCTCATATAAAAAGGGTAAAGCCACAGCATGCAATCTTTCATAGCCAAAGGGCACCAAGTGCTTACTCAAAAGCGTTGCATAGTAAAAAGCATCTTCTACAATGCCCCGTAAAAATACGCCTTTATAAGGTGTTTTGGCAACTTTATCAAAGGCGGGATCAGTTTTAACAGCGGGGCTGGATGGATTGTCTTCAGGCACAACGAAGCACAAATTACGTGGATACATCGTTGCACCATTAAGCACTTTATTATAATAATGTGGGCTACGTATACCATCTTCAACAAATCGTAGGCTAGCGGGTTCATCAGTCAAATAGGGTTGGGCGCTCTCCAAATCCATCTCATGGGCGGGCAATTGGCCACTATAACGGCGCAAAGGTAATACATCTTGATCTACATCACCTTCATAAATCAAGACAGCGGTAGGTACATTGAAAAGTGGTTCTACGTCGCGCATATCCAGCGCCCGTGTGATGCCTTTACGCTGGAAGCGGCGGTGTTGTTTCGCCCCTGTGATGACACTACGTGGCATAACAAATGCCACCTTTCCCCCTTCACACAAATATCTATCGCGCACCAATTCATAGAATAAGCTGCTTAAGTCCATCTGTGTTACCAGCTTACCCTCGCCCTCACCAATTAAGCCATAATATTGATAGAGCATTTTGACTTCTGCTTGATACTGCTTATTTTTGATGAAACGATAAGACAACCAAGGCGGGTTGCCCACCACAAAATCAAAGCGACGACGTGCGAAAGTCAAGGGGCGCGCCACATTATTCAGGATAAATGCCCAAATACCGTTACGGTCGCTGTCGATAAGTTTCTTCAACAAACGCAAGTTATCTATCCAATAGCGCACAGTGGCCTCGCTGGCTTGAATATCACTTTTACTATGCTCACTACGTACGGCCTCTTGATAGCGGGTTTCATCCACTTTTTCACTGCGCGCGATACGCTCTGTAAGTTGCACCATACGTGTTAATAGGCCAGCATCTTGGGCACTTTCATCTGGAATAAAGAACATACCATCTCGATCATCATCACTTACAGGCACAGTTAGGCCCTGCATAGCTTCATTTTTAAGGGGCAATAAGAGCGCATTCCCCATATAAACGGGAATATTGACTAAGCTTGTAGAACCTGTATTGTCTGTATTGCGTAAATGAGGTGAAAGAGCGAGTAAATAGTTAATACGAGCAATTGTTACCGCCAACGGGTGAATATCTGTCCCCATGATATTGTTAACAGCAAAATCTACTAGCTCGCGCCCCTCATACCCCGCACGCTCTAAGTGCTTAATTGCTGAAAACAAGAAAGAGCCGCTGCCGCAGGTTGGGTCATATAAGCTTTTACCCATCTGATAATCAACATCACGCAAAACCAACTCTGCCAACCAATCGGGTGTATAATAT
>DAOTWU010000618.1:0-4985 GCA_034435735.1 Anaerolineae bacterium
CATCAATGAAAGGGTTTCAATATAACGTACTATAAAGAAGGCCTGAAGTAGATGATAGAGCATATCGCCCGTTTTCTTGGCAAGCTGGTTATGCGCCCGTTTTGGTGGGGGCTGCGGTTGGCTGGCTGGCGCGTAGAGGGGCAATTACCCGATATTGATAAATATGTGGTCATTGGCGCGCCCCATACTAGCAACTGGGATTACTTCATTTTTCTGGGGCTAGTCGCCTATTTTGGCGTGCGCCCATTATTGGCGGCAAAATCCGAGATTATGCGCGGGCCAATTGGTTGGTTCATCCGCTTGTTTGGCGGCTTTGGTGTAGACCGCCACGCCCCACATAATGTTGTGCAGCAGCTCATCGGCGAAATCCAGCGGCGCAAGCGGGTTATATTCGTGCTTTCTCCAGAGGGCACGCGCAAACGCACCGAATATTGGCGCAGTGGTTTCTATCATGTGGCCTTGGGGGCGAAAATCCCGCTGATGATGGGGGCAATTAACTGGCAAGAAAAAGTCGTTTATCTTTCAGAGCCATTTATGTTAACTGGTGATAGCGAGGCGGATATGGCGCATATCCGCGCTTTTTATGAAGGGCGCAGCGTGGGTAAATTCCCTGAAAATTTTGGTCCGATACGCTTGCGCGAACACATCCAAACCAGCACAGAGGAGAAATGAGCATATTATGTACTACCTTGCACATGCTTTTGCATGGATTATCAGCTTTCCCGCATTTTTGCTATGGCGGCTCGCCGGTTGGAAAATTGAAGGGGATATTGAGAGCGCCAAAAAGCTGGATAAATATGTGGCTGTTGGCGCACCACACACCACTAACTGGGATTATATCGTCTTTTTAGCCCTCTCTGCCCAAACGCGGCGACAGTATCGCTATTTCATCAAACAAGAAGCGCTAAAAGGGCCACTGCGCTATTTCATGCGTTGGACAGGCGCCGTGCCGATTGACCGTTCGCAATCCCATAATTTTGTGGATGCGGCGGCAGCGGCGATTAAGAATGAACGGCGTATCGTCATCGCACTGACGCCAGAGGGCACACGCAAACGCACCGAATATTGGCGCAGCGGTTTTTACTATATTGCGCTTAAGGCAGAAGTGCCGTTGGTGCTGTTTTGTGTCAATTACCCCCAAAAGCGCCTTTATGTCAGCGAGCCATTCACGCCCACAGGCGATGCAGAAACGGATATGGCCTATATTCGCGAGTTTTACGAGCAAAACGGTATGGGCAAATTCCCACACCAAGCTGGGGAAATTCGCTTCCGCCCACAGGCATAATGACACTTGGCTAGTCGCCGCGCGATAAAGACGTAGGGTATTCAACTTTTTCCCGTATAATAGATGCAAGTTGTTTTCAACAAGCATGTCGGGGAGAGGGCACATGACACAGAAACAAGCGTTACCCGCGTTAACGCCGGAAACTTATATCAACCGGGAATTGGCGACAGTTGAATTCAACCGCCGCATTATGGCCATGGCAGAAGACCCGACAATTCCCCTTTTAGAGCGGGTGAAGTATCTGGCCATTGTCGGTAACAATCTGGATGAGTTTTATATGGTGCGGGTGGCTTCGGCAGTACAGAAGGCACAGGTGGGCATTACCCGTACTCGCCCGGATGGCTATACCCCGCAAAAGCTCCTCATGGAACTGCATGAGCAGGTCTCTGAGCTATTGCACAAGCATCGAGAAATCAAGCGCCACATCTTCGCCGAATTAGAGCGCGAAGGCATTTATATGGTGAAAGCGGCGGCCTTGCCACCACAGCAACGCGCCGCAGTACGCGCCTACTTTGAAGAACAGGTTTATCCGGTGCTGACGCCCCTCGCCGTTGACCATGCCCGCCCCTTCCCGTTTATCTCCAATCTGAGCCTCAACTTGGGCGTTTATTTGATGCGTGAGGAAGAAGCGCAAAACCACCATAACGGCCACCACCACCTAACCGATGACCTCGAATTTGTGCGCATCAAAGTGCCGCAGGTCTTGCCGCGGCTGGTCTTCCTGCGCGATGTCATACGGCAATATGGCGATAGAACGGAACATATCGAGGGCGAAGTTATCTTATGGATGGAAGACATCATCGCCGACAACCTCGATTTACTATTTCCGGGCATGCAGGTTGTAGAACATTACCCATTTCGCGTTTTGCGCAATGCCGATATTGATTACGACACCATTGTTGAAGAAGAGATGTTGGATATTAAGTCCATCATTGAGCAGGGCGTGCGAGAGCGCAAATTTGGTTCGGTGGTGCGGCTGAGCGTGCCGACAGATATGAGCCGCAGAATGCTTGACCAGTTGATACGGGAGCTAGAAGTTGATGAAGAGCGCGATGTTTATTACATTGAGGGCGAACTAGGCTCGGCCAATCTCTTTGAGATGATGCGCATCGACCGCCCAGACTTGAAATACCCACACCATACGCCGCGCATCCCGCCCCAGTTCAACGATGTGCCTGATATTTTCAGCGCCATTCGCCAGCAGGAAATTCTACTACACCACCCTTACGACTCATTCCAACCGGTTATTGATTTCTTTTACCGAGCCGCGCAAGACCCTGACGTGTTGGCGATTAAAGCGACGCTCTACCGCCTTGGCTCTAACCCGCCGGTAATTGACGCCTTACTGAAGGCACGGGAGAACGAAAAGCAGGTCACCGTGCTCGTAGAGCTGAAAGCGCGCTTCGATGAAGAGAACAATTTAGAATGGACAACTGCGCTTGAAGAAAAGGGCGTGCATGTCATCTATGGGGTAGAAGAGTTGCCCGTCAAAACACATGCAAAAATTGCCATGGTGGTACGGCGAGAAGCGGGCGGCGTACGCCGTTACATTCATGTCGGCACGGGGAACTATAACGCGGGTACGGCAAAGATGTATACTGACATCGGCTTATTGACCACCGACCCCATCATTGGCGCAGATGCCACCCGCCTTTTCAACCGCCTGACGGGGTTTGCACCCGCCACCCATTATGAGCGCTTGCTGGTTGCGCCGGAATATCTGCATAGCAGGCTGGTGGAACTGATTGACAACGAAATTGAAGCGGCACGGCAAGGGCATAAAGCGCGCTTGATTTTCAAGATGAACCAGCTAGAAGAAGATATTATCATCCAAAAGCTATACGAAGCATCGCAGGCGGGCGTGCAAATTGATTTGATTGTGCGCGGTTTTTGCTGCCTGAGACCGGGCGTCCCCAACCTCAGCGAGAACATCCGCGTTATCAGCATCATCGGGCGCTTTTTAGAGCACAGCCGCATTTATTACTTCCAAAATGCCCCATATGACCAGCAATTCTATTTAGGCAGTGCGGATTTGATGCGGCGCAATTTGTATAACCGTGTAGAGGTGGTTTTCCCCTTATTGAACCCACACCTGCGGGAGAAACTATTGCGGCTATTGGCCACGCAACTGCGCGATAATGTAGGGGCATGGGAAATGCAACCCGATGGCTCTTATATACGGCGGCAACCATCAGAAGGGGAAGAAATCATCGATAGCCAGGCGATTTTCACCCAAAACAGCTTTGGCTTAAACTTGCGCCCGTGACCTTTGTACTATAAGTTATGATTATCGTAACCTACCCTGTTCGCGTTATACTATAAGCGGCTTTATCCCAAGGGAAAGGGGATTTACAACAATGCGTAGTACAAAACTTTTTGTAAGAGTAAGTTTACTGGTGGTCATCTTATTGATGGCGCTATCGCTTGTTTTGAGCGTGAGCGCGCAGGAAGATCGTCTGCTGGTCTGGAAATCCCCCGGCCTCGCCCCCGGCGACCACGGCGCAACCCAGACCGGTCAAATCGGCTTCTTCAATGAAGATGGTACATTTGAACCGCTTATCGACGTGCCAGAACAAACGTCGCGCGTTTTGCCCTGTGGCAATGGCGCACTCTCCCGTGATGGCCGTCATTTCGCCTTCTTCGTCGGCCAAGAGGTTGGCTCGTTGTATATGCTGACGGATACCAAAAATCTGGTAGAAATCAGCAACGACCAACACGCTTATGGTTGCACGGGCAACGGCACATTCCAGTTCTCGCCCAACAGCCAGCGCTTCGGCGTTGTCGACCTTGGTCAAACCCCACGCGATGACAACTTCCCACCGCTGGGGCGTCTGTATGTCGCCAATGTGGATGACCCGTTGAATGGTATGGAATTCAGCAATGTCACCGCCTTCACCCTGCAGGATGATATGCTGGCGTATGTTGGCCTCTTCGTCAACAACAAGGGCGAAGCCGTAGAAGCGGGCATCATCACCTATGACGGCAACACCGACCGCGAAGTGGCGACACTGTTCGCCGATGAGGGTTGCCGCTTCAGCAGCGCTTCTATTGCGCCAGCTTCTGGCGGGCGTTATGCCGTTGTGACTGGCCATACTTGCATTGAGGGCCGCGTTATCACCAACTGGCAGTTCTACATCATCGACCCCGCCGAACGCAGTGCGACACAAGTCGGCAGTGATGAGCAACCGTCCAGCTTCTTCTGGTTCGCACGGGCGAACAGCTTGTTCCCCACCCCGAATGGTGAGACTGTGCTCTTCACCGTGCCAGATGGTTTCGCTTCCCACAGTGTGGCAATTGCGGCGATGAACCTGGCAGACCCAACACCGCAGATTATCGTTCCCAATTACGCCCAGATGCCGCGTTTCAACCGCACGCAACCCTATGCGGCTGTCAACCATGCGTCGTTGCTATCACCAGATGGGCGCTGGCTGGCCGTCACCACCAATGACCCGAATAACGACGCAACGTTGAAGGTCATTGACTTGGAACGCCTAGACCTGCCACCGATTGAGGTGAGCGCTGGCGCGCGTGGCGATGTCATCAGCGAAATGTTCTTCACGCCTGATAGCAGCCGTTTGCTGTTCGTCACTGGCTTGACTGGCGGCGGCAATAACTCGCTGGTCGCGCTGGACTTGAATAGCGCCAGTGACTTCCGCGTGCGTCGTGGGGCGTTCTGGCTCGGCGCGGTGTCACCAGATGG
>DAOTWU010000619.1:0-10257 GCA_034435735.1 Anaerolineae bacterium
GTGAGATTGGTCAAGGTTAAAGTTTCTTCATCAAGCGAAAAGCTATTGGGGTACTGAAAAGCAATCTTACCATCGTTAAAGTTTTGCTGTAATGCCTGTTGCCCTAACACTGCGGGTACAACCAATAAAAGTGCAGCAACAACGAGCAACATCACTAACTTGCGATTCAACATATCAATTTCCTCCCTTTGGCAAGCAAGTATATCAAAACACTAACCACATTCTGATTATAACCTGAACAAAGATTAAGCCCAAAGTTTCGCAGGCAATCTCTTGTGCAATTCTAATATATTACTGACTATCTACCCCGCCAGAGGCAGGTTGGAGGGTATCGCAATCAGCTGCGTTAGGGTCTACAACCCGCACTTCAATAGACCAGACGGACTCTACTGTTGTGCTTTGCCATTGTTCAAATGGAACAGGGCATTCATAGGTACGCCCTTCATCACCGACGAGATGAAGCAGATAAGACTCTTCGCGTCCGCCTTCACGTTGGCAGCCCAACTGTTCGCCAGTGCAGCTAAAATTCACCTGTGGCCAATAGGGTTCGCTGAGTGTATCATCGCTGGCGGTCTCGCTATGGTCATATACCCAACGATTGATGGTATAGTCGCACCAGGTATCATAAACTGGCTCTTCTCGATATTTGGGGCGGCAAACGCGCTCTTCGCGGAATGTGCCATCACCTTGGTCAACACGGCGGGTTTCGCAAGTTTCGCCATCTGGAATGCGGCGGGTACTGCGCTGCTTTTCATAACATGTGCGATTATATGCACCAAAGGGAACAGATTCTTGCCATGAACCATCCCGAACGGCGGAGTATTCTTCAATATTGATGACACGTTCCCATGAATGGCCTGTCACTACAACCGTCGTCTCGCGCTTAACAGTTAAGGCGAGGATAGCCGCAACGACGCCAATCACCAACAGAACAATGAGGGCAATCCCCAAACGGTTGCTTCGTGTAGATTTTTCTCCTGATGGCTGTACACCAACACGGCGCATCTCTGCATCGAAACGCTCCTTCACAACGTCGCGTGAGCCACTAGATGTAAATTTTTCACCTTCAGCACGGGTTTGTGCTTCTAATGTGGCGGCCTGTGCCGCAGCGCTCAATGGTGCGCCACATTCCATACAATATTCATTGGCGGCGCTATTGGGGGTTTGGCAAGCAGGGCAAATTTTATCTACACCAACAAACTGATGATCTTCTACAGCGACCTTTTCATCATCAGAGGGGTAATAACGGGTTGCAGGGTCTTGTGGCGCGCCACATACAGGGCAGTGCTTATGGGTTTTACCCAGCAGCTTGGTCTCTCCACAAAATTTGCAATCCCAAAACATTTCATAAGTTTTACCGGACATAAAGTAGCTCCATAGCTAATAATCCCCTTTGGGGCATCCCTTATTTAGATATACACTAGAAGAGCAGAGTTAGCTAATTCAACCGCTCTAGTAAAACCACATAAGTACCGGTGCTCTCCCCTTCCCTGCCAAAGATGCGCACCTTCCATGTACCCGTTCTATAAATGCCGCAAATAAATGCTACTCCCGTATCCCCTGCAAAAAGTGGATCGCCTTGACAAGCATCGCCGGCATCAAAGCCAGCACTATCTAGAATAGCCACATTACGCCTGACTTGCATGGCGTTAGGAGAAGCGAACTGTACCATAATGGCATATTCTTCCCCCGCCCGTGCCTGAAACTCATATTCATGGGTAAATCCATGCGCCAGCATATCCGACGTTGGCATACTACTCCCCGATTCCAGCTCTCGAATAACATCGGGCGTTGCATAGAAGACAGCGTCGGGGAGCGTATCAATCGGTGTGCCATCAATAGATTCTAATGGACATGTGCCAATATCAATTGTGCACATAATATCGGTGACAAAGCCCACACCCAAAGCGAACATCAAAAACCAGCCAGAAGCCAATGCCAGCAAAATAGCACCAATAATCGCAACGATATTCCACATACGACGGCGGGCGCGGCGACGTGCCGATTGCCTATCAGTAGAGGTCATGCGAGGCTTGCGGGGCAAAGGTGGCAAGGGTTCGGTGATAGGGCTTGACTGAGCACGCTCTCGTTCTAACTCTGAAAGCGATTTAGCGCCCTCTAGCTGAAAGAGGAGACGATTAGCTTGAGTATGCAAAGCATCTAATTCTAGCGCCTTGCGTAAACACTGTATTGACTTTTCCTTTTCTTCCATCGCCCGCGCAGCCAAGTACCACGCCTCGGCAGTTGGCGCTTGTTTGAGTATTGAGCGTAAAAGGCGACGGGCGGTGGCTTTGTCGTCATTCTCTAAAGCGGTATATATAGGTGTGTAATCAACCATCATCGAACCCCTTTCCAACTGTGGCGCATTATTCTTATCTTACTGCAAAATCCTCGGAGAAATTATCAAAATCGGCGACAGTGCGTATATTCGGCGTAGGGTGAGCGTTTAGTTGAGCGTAGGTTTTTCCATTATGCTGTAAGATGGATAGTAAGCACATATTTTAGGGAGACACCCAAAATGCGAAGATATATTTTAACTACTTTACTAATTATCCTGAGCATGATAGGCCTCAACATCATTCAAGCTCAGGATGCGCCGGAACAGCCTGTAAGTGTTCTACAAGTCGTAGATAGCGTGCCGTTGCCCGGCGAAGAGTTAGATATAGGAGAGCCGATCATCTTGTATTTTGATCGGAATTTGAACTGTGAAAGCTTAGCAAGAGCTTTTGTGATTGAGCCTTTCATCAATGGTGATTTAACCTGTAGTAACAGCTCTTTCACCTTCACACCAACCGCAGACTACGCCCGAGACAGCACTTATACCATCACATTGAGCACAGACCTCACTGCCGAAGATGGCGCTACACTGATAGAACCATACGAGCTAGAATTGAATACCGCTGGCTACTTACGGGTGAGCGAAGTCTTTCCAGAAGCGGACACAACTGTAGACCCAGACGCAGTGATTACGGTTATTTTCAACCGCCCTGTTGTGCCTCTAGTCTCTGTAGATGAGATGGAGAACCTGCCGAACCCGCTCTCGATTACACCAGCGGTTGAGGGTGAAGGGGAATGGGTGAACACTTCTATTTATATGTTCCGCCCCACCCCATCACTGGCCGGTGCTACGAATTACGTGGTGAGCATACAGCCTGATTTCACCGCTTTCGATGGCACTCCCGTTGAAGACACGTTCACATGGTTCTTCTCAACTATAGGGCCACAGGTTGTTGAGACACGTCCATTAGATGGCACGTATGGTACAGGGTTAAACACGCCAGTGCAGGTCGAATTTAACTTACCAATGGATACGGCCAGTGTTGAAGCTGCTTTTAGCCTGCGGGATGAAAATGGTAACAGCGTCAGTGGGCAGTTTGAATGGGATGAAGAGCATCGCAGTTTCATCTTTCGCCCAGATGCTCAACTTGCACTGAATACGATGTATACCGCCAGTATTGGCGAAGGGGCTTACGAAGCTGGGCTAGGTGCAGATGTTGCGCCAACATCATGGTCATTCATCACCGTACCGCCACCAGCGATTATCGATACAGACCCGTTCGATGGTGCGGTCAATGTGCCACCTTACGGCGGCTTTAGCATCTATTTTGTTTCCCAAATGAATGAAGATACCTTGCCAGACAAAATCACCGTTGAACCAGAGCCTCGGCAAGAACCAGAGTTTTACTACTCCACTTACAATGAGCGTTTGACCGTTTCCTTCCCACCTGAGCCAAATACAACCTATACCATCACCATCGCCCCAGGCATGGAAGACCCGTATGGCAACACAATTGATGAGCCATTCACATTCAGCTATACAACTGGCAACTATGATTCCTCATTCGATTTACAAACAACGGGGCCAGTTGGATTCTATGATAGCCAGCGCGAAGCGACGCAACTCTTCGCCACACATACTAATATCAGCCGCATTGACCTAGAGCTTTACGAAGTGCCGCTCAACGTCTTCTGGAGCAATGCAGCAGAGAGCAGCTATAACCCCTTGCGCAATTACATCCCCGCACCAGATAGGTTGCTGCGCAGGTGGTCTATCGAAACGAATAGTGTACCAAATGTATACACCTACAACCTGCTCAACCTGAATGAATCGAGAGCCTGTGACAACTCGCCACCATCACGGCTAAAAGTGGGGGATATTGCAGTAGTCAGCACTGAACCTGACCCGTTGCGCGCCCGTAGCGAGGCCGGTGAAGGAGAAGTCGTTGATTTACTCTACAAGGGATATGCCCTCCCCATTATTGGCGGACCAGTTTGCCGCGATGGCATTTTATGGTGGGAAGTACGGCTGCGCGATGAATCTAATGCCTGGGTTGCAGAAGGTCTGGGCGATGAGTACTTCTTAGATGTTCAACTCGCAGCAGATGCAACCAATGTGACAGTTGGCAATACCGATGGCGGGCCATTAGCGCCTGGTATTTACTACCTCTCTGCCAATGCGCCTGAACTCGCCGATCGTAGCCCAAAAGAGCATTTTCTGGTGGTCTCTAATGTACATCTTGTAGCCAAGAGTAGCGTCAATGAAACGGTAGTTTGGGTAACAGACGTTCACACTGGACAACCACTCAGCGGCATTCCGGTAACGCTATATCATGTTGAAGAGCAAGTCATCCTTGGCCAAGGTATTAGCGATGCGGATGGTGTAGTGCGTATTGCCCATCCATCTCGTTTAGGAGACTTATACGAGCGGTTAGCGGTTTTCGTGCAAGAGGGCGAATACTTCGGCATTAGTATGCGTAATTGGGATGGTGGTATTGATGGGTGGTTTGGCATATCAACAGAATATGACCCAGAGCTATATCGCGTATATATCTATACTGACCGCCCCATTTACCGCCCTGGCCAGCCAGTTTACTTCCGTGGTATCGTGCGTCAAAAAGATGATGTCCGCTATACGCCACCGCCATTCCAAACGGTACCAATCTTCATTTATGATGACCGTGGCGAGACTATCTATAGCGGAGATGTGCCATTAACGTCTTTCGGCACATTTAGCGGGCAGTTCGATTTAGACGAGGGCGCGGGATTAGGCTATTACCGTATCTCAGTAAAACTACCCATTGAGCGACGATATGGCTATGAAGGCGGGAGTGTAGGTTTTTCGGTTGCCGAATATCGCCTGCCGGAATTTCTGGTCGATGTGACACCTGTTGAACAAGAAGTTGTGCAAGGTGATACCGTACAGGTCATAGTAGATAGCAAATTCTTCTTCGGTGGGCCTGTTTCCAATGCTAATGTGGAATATAGTGTGGTCGCTTCTCCTTACTTCCTCCGCTATACGGGCGAAGGGCGTTATGACTTCACAGGTTTCAACTATGATTCTGGGCCAGGAGAGTTTTATGGCTCTAGCCGAGGCGTCATAGCACGTGGTGAAGGCGTAACTGATGCACAAGGTCTGTTCACGATCGAAGTGCCAGCAGAATTAGGCAATGCCACACAAAGCCAGACATTCACGGTGGAAGCTGTTGTCGTGGAAGAGAGCCAGCAAGCCGTAGCTGGACGTACTGATGTAATTGTCCACCAAGGGCTTGTCTACATTGGCGCGCGGCCAGAACGCTATATTGGCACAGCTAATCAGGAATCCACATTTGAGATTATTTCGGTTGATTGGGATAGCAATCCTGTCCCCAATCAAGCAGTTCATGTTGAAGTTGTGGAGCGCGTTTGGTCTAGCGTACAAGAGCAAGACGAATTCGGCGTGACCGTATGGACATGGGAAGTTGAAGAACTACCCGTAACCGAAGGCGATGTCGTCACTGATGCTGAAGGCCGCGCTAGCTTCAGCTTTGTGCCACCTAACGGCGGCATCTATAAGCTCATCATCACAACCGTTGATGAGAACGGCAACGAAGTGCGCGCCTCAACGATGCAATGGGTGAGTAGCCGTGAATATGTCTCTTGGCGACAGCAAAACAGCCATCGCATAGACCTGATTTCTGATAAAGATAGTTACAGTGTTGGCGATACGGCCAGCATCCTCATCGCCTCGCCGTTCCAAGGCACAGCAGAAGCGTTCATCACCATTGAGCGCGGTAGTGTACTTAAAACAGAGCGCGTTACACTAGATTCAAACTCATATGTCTATGAGTTTCCGATTGAAGCCGACTATGCTCCCAATATCTTCGTCAGCGTGTTCATCGTCAAAGGCGTAGACGAGTTCAATCCAGTGGCCACCTTCCGCATGGGGATTATTCAACTCGATGTGGATACTGAGCAAAAAGCCATCACGATTGATATTGAGAGCGACGTTGACCGCGCCCAACCACAACAGGTTGTGACCTACACCATACGAACAACTGACTATCAGGGCGAACCCGTACAGGCTGAAGTAGGCATTGGGGTGACGGATTTGGCGTCACTCTCCATTGCAGAGCGTAACAGTGCTCAACTACTGCCATTCTTCTATGGTGAGCAAAGGCTGAGCATTCGCACCTATACGCCATTTACAATTAACGTAGATGAACTAACGCAAACCACGCTAGACACGATTAAAGGTGGTGGCGGTGGCTTCGGTAACGAGGGCATTATCGACATTCGCGGCGAATTTGTAGATACGCCCTACTGGCATCCCAGTGTAGCCACTGATAGCAACGGCGTAGCGACCATACAAGTGCGCCTACCTGATAACCTGACAACATGGCGGCTGGATGCACGCGCTGTGACTAGTGGGCAAGATGGGCTAACACTTGTTGGCGAAAACACTTTCGACCTCATCAGTACCCGCCCCTTGCTCATCCGACCAGTAACACCGCGCTTTTTCGTGGTGGGCGATCATGTCTATTTAGCGGCAGTCGTCAACAATAACACAGGTGAAGAGCAAACCGTAGATGTGGGTATTGATGGCACAGGCGTCACCTTTGAAGGTGAGCAGGTACAGCAAGTTACAATCCCCGCTGATGGTCGTGCCCGTATCGTCTGGCCTGTCGTTGTTGATGATGTCAATGAAGTAGATGTGCTCTTCTGGGTGCGCAATGATCAGTATAATGACGGTAGTGAGCCGCCTCTCGGTCAAGGTGAAAACGGTGTGCTGCCAGTTTACAAGTATGAAGTGCCGGAAACCGTCGGCACAGCAGGCGTGTTATCTGAGGCAGGCGCCCGAACCGAGTATGTTGTACTACCACAACGGTTTGAGGTGACGCAAGGTGAACTCACGGTGAGCATTGACCGTTCGCTGGCAGCCACCACCATTGACGGGCTGGAATACCTGCGTAACTACCCATACCAATGCACTGAGCAAACTGTCAGTCGTTTCTTACCTAATGTGATGACCTTCCGTGCCTTGAACTCGCTGGGATTAGCAGATGAAGAACTGCGCCAGAACTTAGATAGTGCGGTGAACTTCGGCATCCAACGATTGACCTCTGAGCAGCACGCAGATGGCGGTTGGGGCTGGTTCGTACAAGATAGAAGCAACGAATTAGTTACTGCGTATGCCCTCATTGGTCTGGTGGAAGCTCAGGCTCAAGGGTATACCGTGCCGAGCAATGTTATCAACCGCGCACAAAGCTACCTGCAGGGGCGCTTAAACGCGGGATACAGCCGTCTAGAGACATGGCGTCTCAATCGTGAAGCCTTTGTCCTTTACGCCCTCGCCCGCTCCGACTCGCCTGCGGTTTCTAATACCGTAGCGCTATACGACGTGCGTGAACGACTTGATATTTGGGCTAGAGCGTTCTTGGCGCAAAGCTTACAACGTATCTCGCCTGATGACACCTTGCGAACTGATACCATACTATCGGAGCTAATGAGCGAGGTTATCATCAGCGCAACAGGCGCACATTGGGAAGAAGATCACACCGATTACTACAACTGGAACACCGACACCCGTACCAATGCTATCATGCTGAGCACACTGGTTGCACTGCGGCCTGATAGCGACATCATCCCCAATTTGGTACGCTGGTTGCTGGTTGCGCGGGATGCCGATGTGTGGGAAACAACGCAAGAAACCGCGTGGGCGGTCATGGCGCTGACAGACTGGATGGTTGCATCAGGTGAACTATATCCAGACTATCAGTTTACCGCTTCGCTCAACGGTGAGTCACTGATAAGTACAGATGCGACGCCGAATAATGTGCGAGATACAGAAACGCTCATTATCGAAGTAGCAGACCTGTTAAAAGACGAGGCCAATCGTCTGGAAATTGGGCGCACGAGTGGTAATGGCGCGCTATACTACACGGCGCATTTCCGCCCATTCTTGCCTGTACCAGAGGTTGAGCCACTGAATCGCGGGATTATCATCAGCCGTAGTTACACCATCTTGGGTGATGAAAGCCGCACCCCAGTGACAGAAGTCCATGCTGGTGACATCGTTCAAGTACGGTTGACCATCATCGCGCCAAATAACCTACATTATGTCGTCATTGAAGACCCACTACCGGCTGGCGCAGATGCTATTAACCCGAACCTGCAAACGAGCCAACAGGTTGGCACGCGGCCACAACTTAACCGAACAGACCCGTTAAGTCGTGGTTGGGGTTGGTGGTGGTTCAGCAATATCGAGTTCCACGATGAGAAGGTGTTGCTATTCAGCACCTATCTACCAGCAGGAACGTATGAGTATGTCTATACCATACGCCCCAGCATCGAGGGTGAATACAACGTGATACCGCCGACAGCACAAGAATTTTACTTCCCAGAAGTATATGGGCGCGGTGCGGGCACACTATTCACCATTTTGCCAGATGAGGGCTAAACACGGCGTTTCAGCCTAATATGAGCCATGAGGCAGGGTATCCATAAGATGCCCTGCCTTTTTGCTCTAAAGACCGCCAACGTGGGTAACAGGTAAATTCAAGGCAGTTTTGATGACTAACCAGTGTATGGCGGCCACTTCGCGAGTTAATGCCCACAAATAGAAGCTGAAGGGGATTTCAGAAACAGGAACAGGGCTGATATAAGCCTCTATCCCTTGACTGCGGAAGATAATTTGTGCCCGTAGCATGTGATAGGCATCGCTTACCAATAAAGCCGTTTGCCAGCCGTGGGCATCCATAATTGCGCGGGTATTGATGGCATTTTCTTCAGTGCTGAATGAGCGATTTTCAAGTGTAATGGCTTCATCTGGCACACCCCGTTCGAGTAAAATATCGCGGCAGGCTTCGGCTTCAGCGCGTGGTGCACGTTCTGTTTTACCACCTGTACAAATGACTTGAGTAGCAACACCTTGATGCCAAAGTTCGGCAGCGCGTGAACTGCGACGGGTTAGCGATGGGCCAGCACGACCATCACGCCTAAGACCAGACCCTAGCACGACGATAACATCAACAGGTTGCTGTTCATCACGATAGCCGTAAACATGAATAACTGTAGCAACGAGAAAAAGCCAGATAAAACCCACTATTGCTAAGCGAATGCCCCAGCGACGTATTTTGGGCCAATGCAAACGGAAATGTGACAAGGCAAATCCTTCGGTTAACTGACAAAACGCCCTAATTATACTGTTTGCGCCTCAAGATAACAGAGGAAGCAAAAAGCGGGAGCATAAGCGCCCCCGCCTTTGTTCATTAGCTGTTTGCCAGAATTAGCATTGGCTATAACCACAACTCAGGCATTTACGGCAGCCTTCTGCGCGAATGAATGTCGCCGTGCCACATTCAGGGCAAATATCAGCATTAGACATTGCATCCGACGATTTAGCCTTCGCGGCCTCTTCAATGGGTTCGGCTTTTTGGTGGGTGTCACCATTCATCGGGAGATTGAGCTGTTGTGGCTCTGGATTATCGAAGTAATGCTCTTTAAGCGCACCCGCGACAGCATCTGGCAGGGAAAGCACACGTTGGGGACCAAAGCCAACCGAGCTGCGCCCGCCAATACCTTCTAACTGTTCAATTATCAAGCGTAACATTGCGCGACGGTTTTGCGGGGCAGTTGTGCGCAGTGAAAGCGAAATCATACGCCCCAGACCTTCCGCATCTGCTTGCAAGTCACTACCCGCTTTACCAACTGTGATAAAGACCTCAAAGGGTTGGCCAGCTTCATCGCTGTTCATGGTGATAAAGGCTTTACCAAATGGTGTTTGGCGGCTCACTGTCGCCCCCAGCAGCTTAGCAGGGCGGGCATAAACATGGTGCGGTGTCGCCACTTGGTCAACATGAGCAGCTTCTTGAACTTGTGGTGATTTAGCTTGTTCTAACGCCTGCTTTACCTGCTCTGCTTCCTGCTCAGCACGTTCATCACCTTTAAGCATGAGCACCTGTTCATCACGGCTACCATCTCGGTAAATTGTGCCCCCCT
>DAOTWU010000620.1:0-6923 GCA_034435735.1 Anaerolineae bacterium
CGCATTCAATCACGTCGCGACCCTGTTGATGGCCAATCTGAAGAGCAGTCACTTGATGCTATCACCCGCGCCTCTCATATTCGTAAACGGCGCGTTGCGCTTAAAGATGATTGGTGGCGGCACGATAATGGCCCTATGTTGGGCTATCTCGAAGATGGCAACCAACCTGTAGCGCTACTTCCCAAATCGCTCACTCATTATGAAATGGTAAATCCTGCCACTGGCCAACGCACGCCAGTGGATGAAGCTATCGCTGCTAGCCTGTCTCAGTTTGCCTATGTCTTCTATCGCACGCTTCCGCCTGAAAAGCTCAACGTTTGGGAGCTGTTGCGTTTCGGCTTCAAAGGGGCTGGGCGAGAGATTTTCTGGGTGTTGGCTATGGGTATTATGGGGGGGCTATTGGCGCTCTTCACGCCACTAGCGATTGGCTACATTTTCGATACTGTCATCCCCACCGCCGATCGTTCACAGTTATTACAACTCGCCCTCATATTATTTGTTGCTGCGGTTGTCGCTGTGTTCTTTCAGGTTGTGCGCAATATTGCCGTGTTGCGTATCGAAATTAAGCTCGATCATGCTTTACAATCTGCTGTGTGGGATCGCTTAATTAGTTTGCCCACCCCATTCTTTCGCAATTACACCGCTGGCGATTTGAGCAACCGCGCTATGGCCATTAGCGCCATTCGGCGCGCCTTATCTGGCACAGTAGTGCTTGCGCTATTAACTGCGATTTTCTCTATATTCAACTTTCTCCTACTCTTTATCGTAGATTTACGCCTTGCGATAGCGGCCACTATTCTAGTGCTGGTGATTTTCATTGTCACATTAGTTTCTGGCTACTGGCAAATGCGTTATCGCCGTCGCCAAGCTGAAGAGCAGGGGCGTATCTCCGGTATGATTCTCCAATTCATCACAGGTATTTCTAAATTGCGGGTTGCCGCTGTAGAGCATCGCGCCTTTGCCCATTGGGCGCGCGCTTTTGCGCGTCAGCGACGCCTCGCCTTCGCGGCTGGGAATATGGAGAACAGCCTCGCCGTTTTCAATGCTTTTTTCCCGCTATTGGCTTCTATTATTGTTTTTGCTATGGTGTCATCCGCTGATATTTCTACAGGCGTTTTCTTGGCATTTAACGCCGCTTTCACCCAATTTTTGCTTGCTGGTCTCCAACTTGCACTAGCGATTACTTCTATTCTCGATATAGTCCCCTTATACGAGCGTTTGAAGCCAGTTATTCAAACTGAGCCAGAAGTGGATGAATCCAAGTCTGACCCCGGCGACCTCAGTGGTGAGATAGAGGTGAGCCGCCTCTCTTTCCGCTATGTCTCTGATGGCCCGCTTATTCTCTCGGATGTCTCATTTCATGTGAATCCTGGCGAATTTGTCGCGCTTGTTGGCCCTAGCGGCAGCGGCAAATCTACACTTTTACGCCTCTTGCTCGGCTTCGAAAAACCTGAATCGGGCGGCATTTTTTACGATGGCCAAGACCTCAGCGGCTTAGACATTCGCCTTGTTCGTCAACAATTAGGCGTTGTTCTACAAAATAGCCAGCTCATGACGGGCGACATATTCACCAACATTATTGGCGTTGCCCCACTCACCATTGATGACGCTTGGGAAGCCGCACGCATGGCTGGCCTAGAAGAGGACATTCGCAACATGCCAATGGGGATGCACACATTACTTAGTGAAGGTGGCAGTACGCTATCTGGTGGCCAGCGCCAACGCCTTTTGATCGCTCGGGCGATTGCTCAAAAGCCGCGAATCCTTTTCTTTGACGAGGCAACTAGTGCGCTAGATAACCGCACTCAGGCCGTTGTCAGCGCTAGTTTAGAGCGTCTCGATGCTACTCGTATAGTGATTGCCCATCGCCTCAGTACGATTATCAATGCCGACCGTATTATTGTTCTACAAAATGGCCGCATCGTTCAGATGGGTACATATGATGAGCTAATGAAGCAGCCAGGCCTTTTTGTTGATTTAGCCCGTCGCCAGCTTATCTAAAATCAGGGAAGCGTATCATGCCACAATCACCATCTACCAGATTGATATATGTCCTTTTAGGCTTCTGTATTTTGCTGGCTTCCTGTAGTCAATTCGAAGATGATTACCACGCTGCCCGCCGCGCCCGCGCCCAATCTAACAGCACAACTGCGCCTATCGTCATTGGTGTAGCGTGGAACTTCACCGATGAATACAACGCTGCCCGTGTTGGGGAGTGTGCCAATCTGCCCGTTTCGGAATGCCCCGTATTGCCACTTGGCAAGTACGATATGCTTCCATTAGGTGTGCATATGGCTGTTGAAGAAATTAATGCCAATGGGGGAGTATTAGGTGGGCGACTTCTCCAAATCCGCGAACGTGATGATAACGAAAGTATCACACAGGGGCGTCTTGTTGCGCAGGAATTTGCAGAAGAGACAGATGTCGTAGCCGTTATTGGCCATGCCTATTCTAGCATTTCTATCCCCGCATCTCCCCTTTATGAATTCAATGGTGTTATTATGCTCTCGCCTGCTGCTACCAGCCCACATTTAACGCATCGGGGATTTACCCGCGTTTTTCGCAATCTCATCAGCGATGACCAAATTGGTCAAGTGCTCGCAGACTACGCCTTTGCGCAAGGCTACCGCCGTGTCATGATTATCTACCGCGATGAAGCCTATGGCCGCGACCTATCTAATGTCTTTGAAACAGAGGCCGCGCGGCTTGGTGTCGAAGTTGTCGATCGCCGTATTTATTCTTCTGTCGATTTTGAAAGAATTATTCGGGATTGGGCAGAGCAAGAATTTGATGCCATCCTCATCGCCACCAGCAGCGCCCAAGACGCGGCTTTATTCATTAAACGCGCTGGCGAGGCAGGTATCAATGTGCCATTTTTGGGTGGTGATGGCATAGACTCATCAGATATTGCCGCTATAGCAGGGGAATATGCAGAGGGTACAGTGGTCGCGACTCATTATCACCAGGATAACCCGCGCCCCCAATTACAAGAATTTATCCAACGCTTTAATGCCCGCTGGGGTGACTTAATACCTGATTACCAATCGTTATGGGGCGGTGTTCCTGATACTTGGGCGGCTCTTGGCTATGATGCTGTCTATATTCTCGCTAACGCTATTGAACAGGCTGGTATTACCGACCCAGACCAGCTTGCAGCATACATGCATGAAGATTTCGTTTGGTTAGATGGCGTGACGGGGGCTTACCGCTTCGATGAAAAGGGTGATGTTGTCGGCAAACAAGTCGTTCTATTGCGTCTAGAAGATGGCGAGTTCCGCTATTTTGGCGAGTTCACAGGGATTGATGACATCACCTCTCCGCCTACACCCGAGCCAGAAGCCACCACATCGCCTGAAGAAGAGTGAACTTGCTCAAATCCCCTGTAGACAAATCCCCGCCTCATTATCCATAATGGGGCGGGTTGGTTTTTAGAAGTGTGGATAATCCCCACAACAGTTGTCCTTATCCGCCATACAAACACATATAAGATACCATGAGCGAACAATTCGACCACAACACGTACCTTAGCCCGTTTACCTGGCGCTATGGCTCTCCCGAAATGCGTCTCATTTGGTCTCAAGTGCACAAGCGCCGTTTATGGCGGCGTATTTGGGTTGCACTTGCTGCCGCTCAACATCAAGCTGGCCTCGTTTCTGCTGAGCAAGTTGCCGACTTGCGCGCCCATCAAGATGATATTGACATCGCCCGTGCCCATGAAATTGAAGCGGAAATACATCATGACCTCATGGCTGAAATTCGCACCTACGCAGAACAATGCCCTGTTGGTGGTGGTATCATCCATCTTGGGGCAACCAGCATGGATGTTGAAGATAATGCCGATGCCCTTTTGCTTCGCGATGCCTTAGATTTAATTATTGAACGCCTGAAGCATTTGCTAGAAATTTTCGCCCGCCATATTGAGGAACAAGCCGAAACCGTCTGCATGGCTTTCACCCACCTGCAGCCTGCCGAACCTACCACAATTGGCTACCGCTTCGCTAATTATGCCCAAGACCTGCTGGCTGATTATGAATCCCTGCGCGAGTTGCGTGCCCAAATTCGCGGTAAGGGTTTCAAAGGCGCTGTGGGTACAGCAGCCTCCTATGAAGAGCTGCTCCACAATACTGATATGACTCCCGCACAAATGGAAGCGTTGGTTATGGAAGCGCTGGGTATTGAGGCGTTCCCTATTGCCCACCAAACCTATCCACGCCGTCAAGATTTGCTGATACTCAATGCCCTGGCAACAATGGCGCAAACCCTTTACCGCTTCGCCTTTGACCTGCGTCTACTACAATCACCGCCGCTGGGGGAATGGGCAGAGCCGTTCGGCGCGAAGCAAGTTGGCTCTTCTGCTATGCCTTTTAAGCGTAACCCCATCAATGCCGAAAATATCGATAGCCTTGCCCGTTTTGTTGCTTCATTGCCCCGCGTCGCTTGGGATAACGCTGCTCATAGCCTACTTGAACGCACATTAGACGATTCTGGTAACCGCCGTGTTGTTTTACCAGAGGCATTCCTTGCCACAGATGAGTTACTACGTCGTGCTTCTCGTGTGCTCTCTGGCTTGCGCCTCAACAACGTGGCGATACAACGCAACCTCAACATTTATGGTATATTTGCCGCTACTGAACGCCTGCTCATGGAAGCTGTGCGCAATGGTGGTGATCGCCAGCAATTACATGAAGTCATCCGCGAGCAAAGCCTGAAAGCGTGGGCTGCTATTCAAAACGGCCAACCGAACCCCCTTGCTAATTTATTGGCTGAAGATGAGCGTATTACCTCACTGGTGCCAGCGGAGCAAGTGCCACAATTGCTTAACGCCGAAAGCCACATCGGTGATGCGCCATCGCGCGCTCGTCAGTTGGCTACTGTGATAAGGCAGACATTGACATCTTAATCAAATTGGACTGATATTGCCCACAATACACGGCTAGTTGGTGTGTTATAAACGATGGGAGTATAAAAGTTCATAAAACTGGAGTTTAACATGGACATAAAAACAATTGCCGCCCCGTTACATGAGCAGAATGTAGATGCGGTTATTGCTTTTCTTTTCGATGATAATGAGTTGCATAGCGCAGCTAAGGCATTAGATGAAGCCCTAAATGGCGCACTCACCGAGTTAATCGAAGTTGGTGACCTATCTGGTGAAGCGGGGCAGGTGTTCACCTTTTACCCGCGCGGCGCTATCGCTGCCCGCCGTGTTATCGTTGTTGGGTTTGGTGATGTGTCTGAATTCAATGCCGAAGCGCTTCGGCGCGCCGCTGCACTCGGCCTCAAACGCGCCCGCACCCTTAAAGCCGCTTCCGTAGCCATTACCATTGCGGGGACAGGGCGGGGCGGCCTCTCGCTAACTAATGCCGCCCAAGCCATTGTCGAAGGCGGGCTTTTAGGGTTATATCGCTATCAAGGTTATAAATCCAAAGCAGATGAAGAAAATAACGATAACCCGCAATCTATCACCCTGTGTGTTTATGATGATGCTGATATTACTGCGGCGGAACAAGGCGTTCATATAGGCCGCGCTATGGCGGAAGGTGCCGCATTTACTCGCGATTTAGTGAATTTGCCTCCCAACGTTTGTACACCACCATACCTCGCCCAAGCCGCTACAGAAATGGCCGCTGAAGTAGGTTTGAAAATCACTGTTCTCGAAAAGCACCAGATGGAAGCCTTGAAGATGGGGGCACTGCTAGCGGTTGCGCAAGGTAGCGATACCCCACCGCGATTTATTATCTTAGAGCATAATGCTGGCCGCGCTTCTGAATTGCCTACTGTAGTCTTAGTTGGTAAAGGCGTGACTTTCGACACGGGTGGCTATAACATCAAAACGGGCGAAGGTATGCGCTCTATGCGTGCTGATATGGGTGGCGCTGCCGCTGTTATCGGTGCGATGCGTATTATTGCTCGTCTAGATATTCCGCTTCATGTAGTAGGGCTTGCCCCCGCTGCTGATAATATGATTAGCGGTAATGCCTATCGTCCGTCAGAAGTTATCACCGCTTCGAATGGTAAAACAATAGAAATTGTCAGCACAGATGCTGAAGGTCGCCTCTTGCTCGCTGATGCGCTAGTTTATGCGGCGCGCTATAAGCCCGCTGCTGTCGTCGATATTGCCACACTGACAGGTTCTTGCATTATCGCTCTTGGTACTGCTGCTGCTGGCCTTTTCTCCATCGATGATACTCTACGTGATAAGCTCCTCGCCTCTGGAGAGGCAACAGGTGAACGTCTTTGGCAATTGCCCCTGTTCCCCGAATATAGCAAAACCATTGAAACGCCAAACGCCGATATGCTGAATTCGCCCGGCAATCGCTTCGCTGGTGTTGGCGCATCCGCGGCTTTTCTACGCAATTTTGTTGACTATCCCGCTTGGGCACATATCGATATGGCTGGTAAAATGCAACATGATAAAGATAACCCTTATGACCCTGGCCCCTTTGCCAGTGGATATGGTGCACGTTTGCTGGCGGAGTTTGTTCGCAGCTGGGCACAGTAATGGAACGGAGTGAACAGGTGGAAATTCTGGGTATTGATATAGGCGGCTCTGGCATTAAAGGGGCACTGGTCAATGTTGAAAGTGGTGAGATGGTGACTGAACGCCATCGCATCCCGACGCCCCAACCAGCGACCCCGGACGCGGTAGCGGGTGTTGTCGCCCAGATAGCGCGTCATTTTTCGTGGGATGGCCCTGTTGGATGTACATTTCCGGCTATTATGAAGCAGGGCGTAGCCCATAGTGCTGCCAATGTTGATAAATCATGGATTGGTACAGATGCCGCTGCTCTTTTCCAGCGCTATTTAGATGCGCCGGTGTGGGTGGTCAATGATGCTGATGCTGCTGGCATGGCAGAGATGCAATTTGGCGCGGGTAAAGACCGCGCTGGTGTGATATTTATGCTCACTATTGGCACGGGTAT
>DAOTWU010000621.1:0-6728 GCA_034435735.1 Anaerolineae bacterium
GGCGAAATTCCTGAGGGCGCGCTGGTCTGTATGTATTCTGGCTGGGAGAGCCGTTGGGATGATGTTGAGGCATTTCGCAATGCAGACGAAGACGGTGTTATGCACTTCCCCGGCTTCAGTGGCGAGGCCGCTCAGTGGCTACTTGATGAGCGCAATATCAATGGTATCGGCGTTGATACACTCAGCTTGGATATTGGCCCTTCAACAACATTTGATGCGCATCTCGCCATTCTACCAGCAGGAAAATATGGCATTGAGAACCTGAAGAATCTGGCTGCCATCAAAGACCGTAATGCCACGCTATTCGTTGGCATTCCACGCTATGAAGCTGGTTCTGGTGGGCCGTGTCGTGTGCTGGCACTTGTCTAGTTGAATAGTTGAATTAGAAGCACATAACCACGGGCGTATCGATGATGCGCCCGTTCTTATTTATTGTTTGTTGCTCTTGGAGGAAGCGTTGGGGAAGAAACGTTTGATTGTATGCTTAACGGCTTCTACGCTGACGGGGCACAACATAAAGTATTGGAAACCAGCTGCCTGAATTAAGTTACATAACCCTGGGTCGCGCCCCATAAAAACAACGATTGTGCCATAGCGGTTTAAGCGGTCTCGATATTCGGCCAAAATATCAAGTGGGCGGCCATCACCAGTGATAACCTCTGTCAAAATGAAATCGTAAGCAAATTCATCCAGAAGCTGCCGCAACTCTTCAATATGGCGCGGCGCAGCTACGGTGAACTGGTATTTCTCCATAACTTCTTTATATGCCTTGCGGCTAGGCTCATGGTCTTCAACTAACAGTGCTCGTCGCATACCTAACCTTAATGTTGCGTTATATTACACCAGTATAAGACATCCCATATAAATTAGCAACGCTTATACCTAAACTTCGGTGAAAAAGAACCATTTTATAACCCTGTTAATGAAGCATTAAACCCTCACCCATAATTATGAAAAGGATACTCAATGCAAGAGCTTTTGTCATCTAACAGGTTAGATAAGATATTTTATGAAATGAATAATAGAATTCAGAAAAATGAGGGCGCCGCCAAGGGGTCATAGCGGCGCCGATGAGTGGGGAGATACTATCAGGTAAGTACCGTCTTAAACATGCGCACTTTTGGCCATTAAGCGGCCTGTCTTTGTTGCTTGAATAATTCGACGCGCCTCTTGCACTGTACCGACAAAAACGGTCGGGCGCTCTATGGCATTGAAAATACTTTGCAGCGTATTGGTGAATTTATTAACAGCATGATTACCAAGCGTAATGAGCACAGTGCCACAGTTGGGGGCAATATATTGGGAAACCTCGAACGCCAACATCTCCAAACGCGGGTCATGAACGATTTGTGATTCTGCAAAGTTCAAAATCATATCGACACGATAGCCCGCTCGTTGCATAATAATTTGGGCTTCTTGCAGGGCACGGCGAAACCCAACCGCTGTCCATGTGCCTGAAAAATCTAGCCGTAGGCAGGTTCTTGTTGCGTTGTCCCAATTCACTGTGATAGCCATGTTGTGCCTCCCTACAAAACTGGCAATCATGCACGCTTACAAAAGGTAAAATGACTCAAATCCGCTCAATTCATCATCCCGAAGCCATCAACCAAGCTTGTGCCATTCTCAGTGATGGCGGGTTGGTTGTTGTCCCTACTGATACGGTTTACGGCGTCGCCTGTAACCCATTTGACGAAGCGGCCATTGAGCGCTTGTTTATCGCCAAACAACGGCCACCTGATAAAGCCATTCCCGTCTTGCTGGCAGACTTGGCAGCGGCTGAAGCTGTTGCCACCTACATTCCAGAGCAGGCGAAACAGCTGGCAGAGCGCTTTTGGCCAGGCCCGTTGACGCTCACATTGCCCAAGCGCCCAAACTTGCCGCCGAACTTGAGCGCTTTTCCCACTGTGGGGGTGCGCGTACCCGACCATGATGGCTGTCGGGCGTTGTTGCGGGCGGCTGGGGGGGCGCTCGCCGTCACTAGCGCAAACCGCTCTGGTGGCGAAAATCCCACCGATGTCGAAGATGCACGCAAGCAATTGGGTGACCATGTTGCCCTCTACCTGGATGACGGACCTTCTCCACGTGCGCTTGCCTCGACAGTTGTCGCGCTCGATGGAAGCGGCTTCCGCATCTTACGAGAAGGGCCAATCAGCGCCGCCGAGATTGCCGCCGTTTTGCACAGTTAGGACTGGACAAAACCGGCGCTATCGAACATCTCCATCCGCTCGCGCATTGGGTTCAACATGGCTTTATAACGCGCGCGGTGCAGCTGTGGCGCATCGTCCTTATTTTCCACAGTGGTTTGCGCCAGTTCTCGCAAGTAGTTCGCCTCTGGCTGTGCCAATAGCGCGCGGGCGGCTTCTAGCGATTCAGCATGAAGTAAACGCACACCCAGCGTGCGGTAAATACGGCGGAACATCTGCCGCACTTTCTTGGTCGAACCGTCGGGGTCAATGAGCGCGTAAAGGCCGTAAGCCGCCGGATGATGATTGAGAATTTGGCGCAATTGGTACAACAGGCCAGAATGTGCCACTTTACTTCGGGACATATCGAGCACTACATCAGGAATAAAATCAATGCTATTAAGATAAGCATCGGCCTGTTGCGCCGCTTCCATAAAATCATGCCAAGTCCATTGACCGGTGAAGGTATAGCGTAGTGCTTTTTGTTCCGGTGTATCCCACTGCAGTTTTACGGCCATGAGTTCACTCCTCGCTCATCTTTATTGAACGGCTAACATATCCAAATAATGGGCATGGGGTGTAAAGTGCTTCAGTAGCTGGTGCACCTCTTGATAGTTGGCCATACCCAGAAGGTGGTCTTCTATACGTGGGTCTGTTTGGCGATACTGCGCCAACATGCTATGCACCTGTGGATCTTCGCTGATAGCGATAATCAAGCTCACCCAACGCGGCACAGGAGACAGAATGCGCGTATCTTGAAAGGCGGTCTCGCATGGTATCCACTGCACATTGGAGAGATCCATGACTATATCAATGCGGTGAGGGCTACGGCGCGAAACTTGATAGCAACGGCGTAAAGCAGCGATGAAATCGCGCCAATCGCACTGGCCATGCAGTGAGCAGTAAAGCAGGGAACGTTCACGGTCTAGCCAGTTCAACATAATTTGTGACGAGTTGCCTATGAAAATGCCGGTCATGATGCTCTCTCCTGTGAATGCGACAATGGCAAATCAGACCATGCGAGACCATGTAAGGAATGACCGACGGAAACCTTCAGCAGGGCGCGGGCTTCGGCCAGCGTACTGGCGATGAAAATGCGGTTATGCAGGGCGGCGCTGGCACGAGAAAAGGCCTTTACGAATATGTCCATCTCGCCATCTGCCCCGACAATGACAAAAAGGCGTTGCGAATCTCCCATGCGCTCTAGTAGATAGGGCAAACGCATCAAGCCATCATCGGGATAGTTGCCACAAGGGTAAAATTCAACGATGATGTGAACGCGATGAGTTACCGTTGTGGCCAAAAGTTCAGCCTGTTCCAGCGCCCTACTGAAGGCCTGCCATGTCCACCGCCCACGGCAAGCGATGCGGAGTGTGGTGTGATGTGGGTTATCCCAGTGGACTGTGACGGTCATGCTCAACCTCAACAATTGATGAAAAATTAACTTACAATTGAATTGTACCGTAAAAACAACATTAAGTTTATCAATTTTTTATGAATTTTTCTTAACTTTCACCCGATTTTCGTTACATTTTTCGCAATGTTGTGAACAATGACGCGGGTAAGTTAGCGGCCATAAACAGCGGGGATGCCCTTGCTAGAGGGGCGTGGCGTGGTGTACTATCAGCCGCATGAACGAAGAACAGCATCCCCAACGATTACTTTCTTATGAAACGTTACGGCTAGCACTGGCGACACCGTGGAAAGCTCGCAATGAGTTAGAGCGCTTGCTCTTATTGCCTTTTGCCTGGCTGGGCTTACGCTGGAGCGGCGCAACGTTCGGGCGGGGTTGGCACTTTTACGGGCTACCCATTATCCAAAAACACCGCGCTAGCACCCTAACAGTTGGGCGTAATTGCCATTTACGGTCACATGTGCGCAGCAACCCTTTAGGACCACAACACCCCTGTATTTTGAGCACACGGCGGGCGAACGCTGTTTTAACCATTGGTGATGACTTCGGCATGACAGGCGGGGCTATCGTCTGTGAAGAGCACATTACGATTGGGAATCGGGTAGCGATTGGCGCGAATACGGTCATCGCTGATACAGACTTTCATCCATTAGACCCCGAACGCCGCCGCATCGCGCCGAATGATGGGGCAACTGCCCCGATTGTCATTGAAGATGATGTTTTCATCGGGATGCAGTGCTTGGTTTTGAAAGGGGTGACGATTGGGCGTGGCAGTGTCATCGGGGCTGGCAGTGTAGTCACGCGCGACATTCCACCATATAGCATCGCAGCCGGCAATCCGGCGCACGTCATCCGTATGCAGGAAGGTGTATCATGATAACGACGCTGAAAAATCACCCGCTAAAAACCATCGTAGCGCTGGCCATTATCGCCCGTGTGGCGGTGCTATTGCTGTTCCCATCTGTATTTGCGTTTGAACAGACGGGCGCTATTCACGGCTCAGAGGCCTATGACGAGTACGCGCTGAACTTATTAGAAACGGGCATTTATGGCCGCACGCCCGGCGTGCCTGACGCCGCTATTCCGCCGCTATATAGCTACGCCTTGGCGCTGGTGTATGGCATTTTCGGGCGCGGCTATCTACAGGTGGGGTTATTCCACACCCTGCTGGATGTGCTATCTATCGTCATGCTCTACGAGATTGCGCGGCGGGTATTCCCACAATACGGGCGCGCGGTGGGGCTGTTGGCAGGGCTATTTTATGCGCTATATCCCTATCTCATTTTCCAGAACTTGACGCTGATTGATACGCCCTTCTTCATCACGGTGCTACATGTTTTTGTGCTGCTGGTGGTGATTTTGTGGGAACAAGACAACATGACGCGGCGCGGCTGGCTGGTGGCGGTCGGCGCTGGCATCGTGTTGGGGCTTTCTATGTTGGCGCGTCCCATCACCCCACCGCTGGCGATATTGGTGGCGGTGTGGTTCTTATTCAAATATTCGTTTATAGAGACAGTACGGCGATTATTGCCGGTGGCGGTGCTCAGCGCGGCTATCCTCGTCCCGTGGATTATCCGCAACTATGGCATTTACGATGCCTTTGTGCCAATGACGACAACCAGCGGCGCGAACTTTTGGCAGGGCAATAGCGAATGGACAATACCCGTCTTCCGCGCTGGATATGATGTGCAATGGACTGCGCCAGATACCCAAGCCCCCCGCAACACCAGAGAGGCCGATGCTGAGCGTTTCGCTTTGGCGCTGGATTTCTTGCGCGATAACCCCGAAAAAATCCCGGAGCTTATCTGGGTGAAGTTCTTGGTGCATTGGAGTATTGATATTGCGCCGCGCTATAACCCGCAACCCGGCGAGCAATTTATCCTCAATGAAAACGGCGAATTAGAGGTTGTGCGCACAGGAGAAACTATCCCCGGCGTTACCGACGCCAACGCCTCGTATGATGAACCATTATTCGATGTCGTCGGACGTTGGATACATCGCTTCTACTATGGCACACTCTTTATTTTGGCGCTGGTGGGCGCGGTGGTATCGTGGCGCTGGTGGCGAGCGGTGGCCATTCTCTGGTTCGTACAAATCAGTATGACGCTAATATATATTATTTTCCATCCCGCAACCCGCTATCGCGTGCCAACAGACCCGCTTTTATTCACCTTTTCGGCCTATGCGCTCATCTGGCTGTGGGGGCGTTGGCGGGCGCGGCAACAACTGGCCAGCTAGGGCTGCAAGAGCCGCTCGGCAATGTCTTCCATTTCTTGGATATTCATGCCGCCCATCTTCCAATAACGCACATTGCCCTGCTGGTCAATGACAAAAGTCGTGGGCAGGTTATAGACGGCATAGCGCCGCTGCACACTGCTATCGCGGTCATAGGCCACGGGGATACGGGCGATGCCATTGCGCTCGAAGAAGTCCGCCACCGCGCCAGGCGTCTCGGCGATATTCACAGCCAGAACGCTTATCGGGTCATCAGGGTGCTGGTCTAAAAATTCGCGGAAGTGCGGCATTTCAATCAAGCAGGGCGTACACCACGTTTGCCAGAAGTTCAGAAACAGCACCTGCCCTTCAAAATCGGCAAGGGTGAGCGTATCGCCTTCTTCTGTGACAACGGCAAAATCTGGCGCGGGATAGGTCACCTCGCGCGGGGCATCGTGGAACAAATCATCATCAGCGGATTGCGCCCCAGTAAGTTCTAGCAAAATCAGTGCAACAATGAGCGCCAAAGGTACAAGCGCAAAAACCAACCAGAAGGGCGCCACGCGCGAACTGGATGTTGTTTTTTCGGGGGATGGTGGTGGGTTCATAGGCCTTTTTTCAACTTTTAGGCGAAAAATCTACTAAATCTTAGCATATTCACCATAGCTTGTTGAGTGTAACCCATAGAAAAACCCGCCGTATAGAAACAGCGGGCTTTGGATGTGAAAAGGTGGCGGTTAAGAAGCCGCGGTGAGTTGTGGAGAGCGCGCTTTATCCCAAATAATGTTGAATTGGCGCTCCCAGTATTCTAGCCAGTATGTCGATTCCTCGCGCTCAATTGAGATGTGCATGCGGTCGGTAATCTGGTCATTGGAAATGCCGAAGAACTCCACAACAGCGCGCCCGTCACGCTCATC
>DAOTWU010000622.1:0-3801 GCA_034435735.1 Anaerolineae bacterium
ATAAGTATGTGTTTCGCCATCAATAACCCGTGTGACCTGATTTTTGTGAACGGTGATAACGCCTTTAGGGTTTACCCCAAGAAATGAATAACGACCAACCTGTTCACCACCTTCGACACTCTCTAGCAAAAAGGAGACAAGCCCCATCTGCGAGAGCTTCAAATATACAGAGACCGGTGTCTCCAAATCGGCAAGAAGCACCCGATAAACGGGCACAAAATCGCCATGTTCAAACAAACGCAAAACATCTTCCCGCGACGGTAAAATATCTTTGCGGCGCCGTAGTTGAGTATCTGTCATCACCATCTCCACAACTCCCTGACAAGAAATCAAAAAGAGCCCTCTTATCCTGAATAACTCAAGGACGAGAGGACTCCCGCGGTGCCACCTTGATTAAGCCGCCGTCACCGGTCGACTTCACTCATCAGGTACGGGCAAATTATGCCGATACCCTGCGCTCTGATAACGGTGCGCTTTCCGTCACAAGCTACTTAGTATTGTGTAACTGTTCGCCTGTGCAGCTCCCCGGCCCATTCCACATCGGCGTATGTACCACCTTCTCAGCAACTGGTGGCTCTCTGAACACCGTTTCGATGTGTACTCTTCCGGTTCATCGCCTTTAAGCTCAATTGTTGAGCAAAAGCTTAACGGTAAATACGGCAAATGTCAAGCAATTTGGAAAGAAAATTCATTTTTATTGCCATAGTGCAGTGGCAAATCATAATCACTCTGATATAATCAAGACAAGTGTTCTAGTACAAGGAGTAAATCATTGGCATTAACAAATCGTGACATAGCCGATATTTTTGAGCGCATTGCTGATATGCTGCAAATTCGCGGGGATAATATCCACCGTGTGCTGTCTTACCGTCGTGCTGGTGAAGTCATTCGAGAGTTACCGCGCGATTTACGTGCCATTGCGGCTGAGGGAAAATTAACAGATATTCCCAATATCGGTAAAACCTTGGCCGACAAAATACAAGAGATGTTGGAAACAGGCCACTTAAACTTTTACGACGCCCTAGCCCAAGAAATCCCTCCAGGTCTGGTTGATATTATGCGTTTGAATGGCGTTGGGCCTAAAAAAGCATATTTATTTTGGAAAGAATTGGGAATTACAGATATTGAGGCACTACAAAAAGCAGCACAAGCGGGAAAATTGCGGACATTATCCGGCATGGGGGCAAAAAGCGAGCAGAAAATCTTAGAAGCCATTGAATCGCTTTCCCGCCAGACGGGGCGCACACCTTTGGGTATCGCATTGCCCGCAGCAGAAGCGGTATTAGAGCAGCTCTTAGCTTTACCAGAAGCTATCGAAGGCACTGTAGCGGGCAGCTTGCGCAGGGGCAAACCAACAATCGGAGATATTGATTTGTTAATTGCCGTGAATACTATGGACGATGCTCCTGCTATTATGGAGCGCTTTGTCAACATGGATAATGTGGCGAAAGTCCTGCGGCAAGGCCCCACCAAAAGCATGGTCGAACTGCTCAATGGCTTAGTTATGGATTTGCGCGTATTAGAAAAAGCGCGATGGGGCACAGCGCTTCAATACTTCACCGGCAGCCAAGCTCACAACGTAAAAATACGGCAAATCGCACTGGAACGTGGTTATAGTCTGAATGAAAATGCCTTGAGACCTACAGATGAAACAGGGCAACTTATTGAAAATGCTGAGCCTGTTTTATGTGACACTGAAGAAGCTGTTTATGAACATTTAGGCTTACAGTGGATACCTCCTGAGCTACGGGAAGATATGGGGGAAATTGAGGCTGCACAGCAAAAAGCACTGCCCCGTCTTATCAATGAGAACGATATTATCGCGGATCTCCATATGCACACAACATGGAGTGATGGCTGGTTGAGCATCCAAGAAATGGCAGAAGCTGCGCGGGCGCGGGGAAGACAATACATTGTTATCACTGACCATTCGCAAAGTTTGGGTATTGCTAATGGGCTAAGTGTTGAGCGTTTGCTAGCCCAACAAGAAGAAGTACGCGCCATAGACGCCGCCATGGGCGATGATTTTCATATTTTCCATGGCGTGGAAATGGATATAAAAGCAGATGGCACTTTAGATTATCCAGATGAGGTTTTGGCACAGCTAGATTTTGTGATAGCATCATTACATGTGAGCTTAAAGCAGCCACGTGAGCAAATCACAATGCGTCTATTGAATGCCATCCGTAATCCGCATGTTGATATGATAGGCCATCCAACGGCACGGCAAATCCCCAAACGAGAACCTGTTGATGCTGATATGGATGCAGTATTTACTGCCGCTAAGGAATATCAAACCGCGCTTGAAATCAATGCCAACCCTTTGCGGCTTGACTTAGATGGTAGCTATGCAAGAAGAGCCGTTGAAATGGGCATCCCATTGGCAATTAATACAGATGCTCACAAGGCTGAACATATGGATTTATTGCACTATGGTATCAAAACGGCACGGCGTGGGTGGGTACAGGCGGAAAATGTTATCAATACTTGGCCTGTAGAACGCTTTAGAAAGTGGTTAAATCGAGGGAATAATACATGAATGATTATCATGGGCTAGATGACTCTGGCGAAACTCGTCGTTCTCAACCAATTGATGATAGTGGCCACACGCGCCCCAACACGCCTGTTACCAGCGTTCAGCACCCCACCAACCAGCAACAATATGTTTTAGCAGGCAAGCGACAGCGGGGGCGTAGTAGCCGCAAAGCCCAACGCAAACCACCACCCTCAGAAAGCGGGTTATATCTGCCTATCTGGTCGATTATTTTGATGCTGGTTATCGTGCTCATCATCGCTTTTGGTATTGTTTTTCTCATCATTAGTTTAGGTGGCAAAACCCCCACGCAAAAACAACCTCGTATTGTTGTGATTACTGCAGTGCCATCACCAACAACCGAAAATATTATCGCACTTCCACAAATCACCCCAACAACATCAGACCAAGGAATTGCCTATCCTTTACCCACATTTGCCCTAGAAGGTCCAACCTTAGAACCTGTATATCTTTCTCCCACGCCAGAAACCATAGCTGTGGGCAAAACAGTTCGCGTCTTCGATGTTGCGCCTGACCAATTAAACATACGGAACAACCCAGGAACAACCGATTCTGTAGTGCTATTTAGGGCTGATGATGGTGCTCAATTCATCATTATTGGAGGGCCTACCCAGGCAGATGGGCTAACTTGGTGGCAAGTACAAAACCCCGTCAACCCAGCCGAAACAGGTTGGGCAGCAGCAAATTATCTTGAAGTTGTCCCTCAATAGCCGTAACTTATGGAGGCCTTTGAATGACACAAGATGCGGCAAAGCGCGCAGCAGAATTGCGGTCACTACTGAATTATCATGGTTATCGTTATTATGTGTTAAATGACCCCGTCATCACAAATGCTGAATATGATGCGCTCTTTAACGAATTAAAAGCGCTGGAAGAGGCACATCCCGAACTTATAACGCCTGATTCTCCTACGCAACGAACGGGCAGTGATTTAACTGAAGATTTCCCCAAAGTGCCCCACCCTGCACCTATTCTCAGCCTGGCCAATGCCTTCAATGCGGACGATTTAAGAGCATGGGAAGAGCGCAATCTAAAATTGTTGCCAGAAAATACCGCTTTAAGCTATACGCTTGAACCTAAATTTGATGGCCTGACGATTGTCATCACTTATGAGAACGGCGTTCTAGTAAGAGCAGCAACGCGAGGCAACGGCGAAATAGGCGACGATGTCACGGCAAATGTTCGCACCATACGAACAGTGCCATTACGCATACCCGCATCACCCGATGGACCAGAAGCGCCCCAAA
>DAOTWU010000623.1:0-4972 GCA_034435735.1 Anaerolineae bacterium
GCCTTATGCACATGCGCCAAGGAAATCGCCCTACTACCACTTTCTGTGCTACCTATAAACGCAGGAATTGTGTTTTTCAGCAGTACACCAACCACGCCCGTTGGGCTAATTTCATTCACCTCGACATAAGTTGTTGATAACTGCTCATGGGCCAGCGTATCTAGAATAATCTTTCCTGCAAAATCATCACCCACTTGCCCCACTAGGGTGACATCCATCCCCAAACGGTGGCAACCAACAGCCATATTTAGCCCCTTACCACCGGCCACGAACCGCACCTGTGATGCCCATACAGTAGTGTTCGGCTTCGGCCATGTATCCAAATCAAACAGCACGTCGACGATTAAGCCGCCAATCACAACACATTTTCCCGCCATTGCTGCTCCCTTTGTTTGGTTATGCCCCTCGTCAATTATTACACTACCCTCTATAATACAGCGCGTTGTCGATAAACAACCGCATTCAGGACTGCGTATATGAGCCAACCACTCACTTTCCAGCAAGTTATTCTGAAACTACATGAATTTTGGGCAGAACAAGGCTGTGTTATTTGGGAGCCTTATAACGTTCAAGTTGGTGCGGGTACAGGTAACCCCGCTACATTCCTGCGTGTTCTAGGCCCCGAGCCGTGGCGTGTTGCCTATGTTGAACCCAGTGTACGGCCTGATGATGGGCGCTTTGGCGAAAACCCCAACCGTATGCAGAAATATTATCAGTATCAAGTGATACTCAAGCCAGACCCGGGCGACCCGCAAGAGCTTTATTTGCGCTCGCTTGAAGCGCTGGGCATTAACCGTCGTGAGCACGATATTCGCTTTGTAGAAGACAATTGGGAAAGTCCAGCATTAGGTGCTTGGGGGCTAGGCTGGGAAGTATGGCTAGATGGTCAAGAAATCACACAATTCACCTATTTCCAGCAAGCGGGTGGCATTGAATTAGAACCTGTATCAGTAGAAATCACCTATGGTATCGAGCGCATTGTGCTAGCCTTGCAAGGCAAAGACTCCGCATGGGATATTGACTGGCTGCAAGGTGGGCTAACCTATGCCGAAATGATGCTACAGGATGAGATTGACCACTGTAACTATTACTTCAACATCGCCGATATTGAAGGCCTGAACACAGTCTATCAAATCTATGAGCAAGAGCACCGCCGCGCTTTAGAAGCAGGTGCTATCATGCCTGCATATGACTATGTGCTCAAGCTCAGCCACCTATTCAATGTATTGGATACACGGGGCGCTATTGGCGTGACAGAGCGCGCCGCTTTCTTCCGTCGGATGCGTGACATGTCTCGCAACGTTGCCCATGCTTATGTGGAGCGTCGCGAATCGTTGGGTTATCCCTTGCTCAATATGAAAACCCAATGGGGTGCGCCCGCAATACAAGAGCCACCCACTTCACCCGACAATCCACCAACAGAAGCGGCGGATGCACTTCTAGAGATTGGTGTAGAAGAGCTGCCCGCGGCAGATGTTGACATTGCTGCAGAGCAACTCAATAGTTTAGCCAGTGAATTATTCGCTGAAGCTGATTTGCCTTATAAAAGCTTACAGGTTATGGCCACACCACGCCGCTTAGTATTGGCAGTAAAAGGTGTTGCACCACAGCAACCTGACAAAGAAGAATTGGTGAAAGGGCCGCCAGCTAATCGCGCCTTTGATGCCGATGGCAAGCCAACAAAAGCGGCAGAAGGTTTCGCTAGAAGCAAAGGCCTGAGCGTTGATGATTTGCAAGTACAGGAAATTGGCGGTGGCGAATATGTCACCGCTAAGGTGCATACCACAGGGCGGCCATCTATTGAAGTGTTGGCAGAAGTCTTGCCACAACTCATTGCCAGCATCAAATTCGGCAAATCAATGCGCTGGAATGAAAGCGGCATCGCATTCTCCCGCCCTATTCGTTGGGTTATAGCACTATTGGGCGATGTAGTTATCCCATTCAGTTATGCAGGTATCGCCAGCGGTAATATCACGCGCGGGTTGCGGCCTTATGGCTCTCCAGAAATCACAATTCAGAACAGCGATACCTACTTCTCCGCTATGGCCGAACAGGGTATTTACCTGAGCCGTAAAGACCGCCGTGACCTTATTTTAGACCAGGTTGAAGGGCTGGCAGAAGAAGTTGGCGGCAGTGTGTTGCATGATGAGGACTTATTAGCGGAAGTCACTAACCTCGTTGAAGCCCCTACCGCGCTACGCGGGCGCTTTGATGAGCGTTTCTTGTCATTGCCGCGTGAGGTGCTCATCACTGTTATGCGTAAACACCAGCGTTATTTTGCTGTGCAAGATAACGATGGCAACTTAATGCCCTACTTCATCACTGTTCGCAATGGTGATAGCCAACACCTTGATAAAGTTATCAAGGGCAATGAGCATGTGCTCACCGCGCGTTTCTCTGATGCAGACTTCTTCTACAAAGAGGACATCAAAAAGCCGCTTAAGGAGTATTTGCCCCGTTTGGCAACGTTGACGTTCCAAGAAAAGCTCGGCTCTATGCTGGATAAAAACAACCGAGTTGCTGGCGCGGTTGCACAGCTAGGTGAGTTGTTGGGCATAAACGCTGAGCAAATCGAAATTGCCAAGGAAGCGGCACAAATCGCCAAAGCTGACCTCGCCACCCAAATGGTTGTAGAATTCACATCATTGCAGGGGATTATGGGGCGGCACTACGCACTGAAAGAGGGTTATACTCAGGCTATGGCAGATGCTATTTTTGAGCATTGGCTACCGCGCGGCGCGGGTGACATTCTCCCTACTAGCGATGCTGGCGCATTACTGGGCCTCACAGATAAGCTGGACAGCCTCGTTGGCCTTATTGCTGCTGGATTGCTTCCCAAATCAACAGCAGACCCTTACGGCTTACGTCGTGCGGCACTGGGCATTATTCAAGTGCTCATTGACCGTCAAATGGATGTCAATCTCGCAGAGGCGGTGGACAAACTGGCGGCAGTGCAGCCCATTGAAGTAACCACAGAAGCGCGTGAGCAAGTTTTAACATTTATCAGTGGGCGTTTAGAGGCTTGGTTCACCGAAAATAGCGATTATCCGCGTGATGTCATCAATGCGGTTCTGGCAGAGCAGGCAACTAACCCATACCGCGCTTATACCGGTATCCAAGAACTGAGCCAATGGGTACAGCGCGAGGATTGGGAAGCAATTTTAGACGGTTTTGCCCGCTGTGTGCGTATTACACGCGGTGAACAAGAACGCTATAGCGTCGATCCATCATTATTTGAACATGATGAAGAGCGCCGTCTCTATGAGGCATATCAAGAAGCCTGTAGTAAGCTTGATGGTGGTAATGTTGATGCGTTCTTGAGTGCTTTCGAACCAATGTTGCCAGCAGTGACCGCCTACTTTGACACCGTGCTGGTCAATGCAAAAGACGAAAAACTGCGCCGTAATCGCCTCGGACTTTTACAAGCCATTGGCGCTATGCAAGAAGGCCGTGCAGATATGAGCCTGTTGGTTGGGTTCTAGGCATATTTGCTAACAGCAATCATGACTATCAGAGGTCGAGGAAACTCGGCCTCTTTTGATATAACTTTTATGTTTCTTTGATGAATTTTTTATACACACATCCATAATATAAAAGCGTAAAGTCCGCATGAAAACACTGGTGATGAGGAGGTGGTGGTATGCTCGCATCGCTTAATCGCAACTGGTGGCTATTCATGGTTCGGGGCTTTGCTGCTGTGCTATTTGGCGCTATATCGCTGTTCATGCCTGGCCTAACATTAGCAGCACTTGTCATCTCGTTTGGCGTATTCGCCATTGTGAGTGGCGCAGCGACAGCCTACCATGCTTTTAATGCACGCCACGAACAACATGATTGGTGGGTGCAGTTGATGGAAGGCTTTGTGGGCATTGTAGCCGGTATTTTGACACTAACCTGGCCAGACATTGCCAGCCTAGGCCTGTTGTTCTTCATCGCAGCTTGGGCAATTTCCAGCGGGTTGCTGCAAATCGTCACCGCATTCCAACTGCGTAAAGAAATTGACAATGAATGGATGCTCGGCATCAGCGGGTTACTATCCATTCTGTTTGGTCTGTTCATCATCCGCTTCCCACTGGGCGGCGCGCTGGCGATTGCCTCAATCATCGGTATCTATGCCATGACATACGGCATCTTGATGTTCGCGCTGGGTTGGCGTTACTATGACCGCCAAGGGCAACAGCAAGATGATAATGTCCAAACCCAACAGCGGGTTGGCGGCACAGCATAAAGCCAATATCAGGATAAGCAAAATAGGCGGGGATAAAGTGCCCTGCCTATTTTATTTTGTATCAGCTATCCCCCGTTGCATGCCTATAGCTCCACACCTATAATGAATATCAATGTATTTAAGGGGCGGTTGGATGTCTGTTGCTCAAGAAATCAAAGCGCGATTGGATATTGTTGAATACATCCAACAATATGTGCCGCTAAAAAAATCAGGGCGCCACTATAAGGCTTGTTGCCCATTCCATAGCGAGAAAACCCCATCATTCATCGTTAACACCGAAACACAATCGTGGCGGTGTTTTGGTGCTTGTAGCGAAGGGGGCGACATCTTCAATTTCGCCATGAAGCTGCATGGCTGGGATTTTCGTCAAGCCCTAGAAGAGCTGGGGCGGCTCGCTGGTGTGGAAGTGCGGAAACAAACGCCCCAACAGCGTGAAGAAATTCAATATGAAGAGCGCCTACGGGACATTTTACGAACTGCGGCAGAAGCTTTTCATAGCGCGTTATTGCAAGACGCACCCGATTCACAAGCGGCGCTACAATACGCTGTTGAGCGGCGCGGCTTCTCCCTTGAAACCATTGAAAAGTATCAAATCGGCTTCGCTGTCGATAGTTGGGATAATCTACTTATCCATCTGCGTGAAATAGGCTATAAAGACGACGACATCATCGACGCTGGTTTAGCCATACGCAATGACAAAGGGCGTATATACGACCGTTTTCGCAATCGTCTCATCATCCCCAT
>DAOTWU010000624.1:0-3539 GCA_034435735.1 Anaerolineae bacterium
TCTGCTGGGCCGAAGAACCACCCCATGATAATCAGCAAGCCAGCGGGCGGAATAAGCCAGAAGGCGAAAGCGTTCAACCATGGGAACGCCATATCCTTCGCGCCTAGCTGTAGCGGCACAATATAGTTACCCAGCCCGGCCATCATCGGGATAATCCACAAGAAGAGCATGGCCGAACCGTGCATGGTGAGCACTGCATTGAAAGTGCTGCCAGAATCAAGCACGTCGAGCGCTGGCGTCAGCAGCTCCCAGCGAATGAGCATCGCCATTGCGCCGCCAACGAGGAAGAAGAACAGTGCAGTGACCATGTACTGCACGCCAATAATTTTATGGTCTACGCTCCAACGGAAGTATTCTGATAAGCGAGGGCGGGGTGCCGTTTCGCTGATGCCGGGGAGCGGTACCGAGATAGTAGCCATGTGCGTTCCTTTCAGCTCATCAAGAACGACTAGGTTTAACGGTATTCATTGACGATTTCCGTCAAATGTTCAAGGTCACAGGCCGATTCGCCACTGCTGGTCTGCGCACAGAGATAGGCCACAATGCCCTCTAAATCATCCGCTGACATGCTGCTGCGGAATGGAGGCATCTGATTTTGGAAGCCATTGACGATGAATTCATCCGGGAAGTAGATTGAGCGCACGAGATACTCTTCTGCACTAACCCCTTCAATCCGCTCATCAGCGCGGTCGCCGATGCCGGTTAGTGCCGGCCCAATGACGCCCGCCCAGCCCAAATCATCGAGGGTATGACAGCTAAAGCACGGGTAATTTTGGATAATTTCGCGCCCGGCTTCAACGGGGTTGGTCTGAGCGATACGGATGAAGTTCTCTACCGAGTTATCCCAGAAGGCGCTCAGCATAGCTTCTTCGCTGGGGTGCACCACAATGCGCGCCACCATTTCACCATGGCCGCCGCCGCAAAGCTCGGCACAAACCACTGGGTAGCTCTGCTCATTGAGTTTTTCTGGGTCTGGGTCAAACTCGCCCTCATAGCTGGCCAATGTTGGGCGGAAGCGTAAATCCGCCACATAGCCCGGCAGTGCGTCCTGTTTCAAGCGCATGGCAGGCACCCAGAAGGCATGATTGACATCCAATGATTGGATGGTCAGATGCACATTTTGCCCAACATAGGTGTGCAAGGTGTTGTCCTTGATGAGAATGGGCACATCTTCGCCACGGAAATTCGTCACCGTTTCCGGCGCTTCATATTCAAATGTCCATGCAAAGCGCTGTGCCACTGCCCGAACCTCTATCTCTTGCCCGTTGACGATATTCTCCTGCGCTTTCACTTCCTGGTTGCGTGTCCACACATCATAACTGATGAGGCTCAGGAAGATGACCAGCAGCGCTGGAATAATCGTCCAGACAATTTCCAGCATGGCGTTGCCATGAATAGGTTGGGCGTCGCCATCATCACCGGGGCGGTGGCGATAGCGAATAATCGAATATACCAGTAGACCTTCCACCAGCAAAAATATTGCCGTGCCGATGCTTAGAAAGGTCTGGAAAAGGCTGTCGACATTTTCTGCCTCGGCGGCAGCCGCTGGTGGGAAGACAATCGGCGTGACCGCCGCGCCCACAGCAAAACCAGCAATGACAACAACGACTAGAAATATGAGTAGAAAGACAATGTTGATGTTTGAATTAGACTGTCCGAGATTCATCTGGAAATCCCACTTTTACCCGGATTGCAAGACGAGGAATATAGGCCGACAGACAAAGAGTGTAAAAAATAACACACGCGGTGGCTGCCGGTTGAACTTCGCTTGTGCAAACTGGAACAAGATGCTATGGCCATTCTACCTAATACCTAACGCTTTGACAAGAAACAGAGTTCGCCAGATTATACAAAATTACAGGCGCCTCATTTTGCTTTCTCGGGTAACCTGACCAAATGCCCACCTCCAGCAAAAACTGCTGTGTGCGATTGGCGCGCTTTCAGGTACAATAAGGCTATTCAATCGTTTTGTAGCGGGGAGCATAGATTGTGGAAGCTTTAATTGCCTTCATCATTCTGGATCTTATCGTGGTTGTGGGCGTGATGTACTACGGCACACGTGAAGATAACCACGATGTTTCGCCCAGTGCGCCTTCGGTCGTCACGATGAAAACTTCTGCCGAAAAGACAAAAGAGCGCGTTCAGCGTTTGCTCTCGGTTTACCAACAAGCCAAAACACAGGCGGAAGAAGAAGCTGCTGCCGCCAAAGCTAAAAAGAAACCAGCGCGGCGCGGCGCTAAGAAATAACCCCCTTGTAAAAAACATCCCCTCCTGAAAGAGGGGATACTTTTTTCTATTTGCTAGTTTCTGTGAGCACGTACCCAACTGCTTCTTCAAACAGTGCTTTGTGTGGGGTGGGGTCGCCCGTAATGAGCACCCAATCGCGCCAGACGCGCCCCGGCGATGGCTCAAATGCGCTGACACCTTCTAAGGCCAGCACTTCTTGAACGCGCGCCCGCCCCAACTTCAAGCAGAAGCCTTCCTCAAATAACCCTACAGCCAGCTTGCCATTGACCTTATAGCCTGGTATGCCGAACATCTTGCCCGGCACTGCGACTTTGTGGTCGAACATGAGACCGTCTAAAACCGCCTCGTTAGCCGGGTTGAATGACGGTACTTTTTGCGCCATGATGACACTTCCTTGAACTTTTGTTCTATCTGATAGCCAAATAAAAACCGGGGACGCCAAAAACGCCCCCGGAAACAGTGAACTAATCTTCAGTGGGTAAACTGGAAACTGGTGGTAAGCCAACAATTTCGCGGATGCGGTTCTCGATTTCTTCCATGATGGCGGGGTTCTCCATCAAATGTTGTTTCGCGGCTTCGCGGCCTTGCCCCAGCAAATCATCGTTATAGCGGTAGAACGCGCCACGCTTTTCAATTAAATCCAGATCTACACCAAGGTCAATGATTTCGCCCACCTTGCTGATGCCGTTTTCGTAGAACATGATGTCAAACTCTGCTTCACGGAATGGGGCAGAGACCTTGTTTTTGGTCACACGCACGCGGGTGCGGTTGCCGATGGCTTCGCCAGCTTGCTTAATTGTTTGAATGCGGCGAATGTCCAGCCGCACACTGGCGTAGAACTTCAGCGCCCGCCCGCCGGTGGTCGTTTCCGGTGAACCGAAAAGCACCCCAACCTTCTCGCGGAGCTGGTTGGTGAACAGCACGACACAGTTCGATTGCTTAATTGCGCCGGAGAGCTTGCGCAGGGCTTGCGACATTAACCGCGCTTGCAGGCCGACATGACTATCGCCCATTTCGCCTTCAATCTCAGCGCGGGGTACTAATGCGGCCACGCTATCCACCACAATCACATCGAGCGCACCAGAGCGCACTAGCGATTCGGTGATTTCTAGCGCTTGCTCGCCGGTGTCTGGCTGGGAGATGTACAGCGTATCGATATTCACCCCAACCCGCTCAGCATAAATTGGGTCTAGGGCATGTTCCATATCGACAAAGGCGCAAACCCCGCCGCGCTTCTGTGCTTCTGCGATTACATGCAAGCATAGCGTTGTTTTACCACTGCTCTCTGGTCC
>DAOTWU010000625.1:0-3323 GCA_034435735.1 Anaerolineae bacterium
ATAAGTTAAAGGTTGGCCATTTAGCTTTGGCATTAGGGCGACCTTTAGCCCAAGTGCAGGCTGCGCTAGGCGTTATCAGCTATATTTACACTGAAGACAAACGCAAACATGGAGACCATAGCCATGAGCATCATGGCCGCCATAAACGCCATCGTCGTGGTCGTCGCTTCGGTAGATTTATGCGCATGAGTTCACATTTTCGCGCAGATGTAGTGATGTATCCTGGTTTCAGTGGTGGCCCCTTGGTGACCGCAAGCGGGGAAATTGCTGGCATGAATACATCTGGCTTTAGGGGCGCAAGTATCACCATTCCCACACAAGCAATTGAACAGGTCGTCAATGCGCTGATGACACACGGGAAAATGCGACGAGGGTATTTGGGCGTTGGGGCACAACCCGCACGCTTACCTGAGGCGCTGGCGGCAGAACTGGAACAGGAAACAGGCCTACTCATCGTCTCTATTGAAGCGGATAGCCCCGCGGCGGAAAGCGGCTTACTGGTAGGAGATATTATCGTGGCGCTCGATGATGAGAGTATTACTGACCTTGATGAGCTGCTCGCTCTGTTGACAGATGACCGCATTGGCAAGCAAGCCGAACTCACCATTGTTCGTGGAGGGCAGCAAACAACGGTAAATGTCACTATCGGAGAACGGCCTTAATTCCTAACGGAATGATTCAAGGTATTGCACCAACCGTTCAATATCTTGACGGGGAACTGTTTCATCAAAGCGAATGCGTGTCGGTGGTAGGCGCATGACCTCTATATCGTCAAACAATTCCTGTTGTTGCTTCGGTCCTACTACAAAGTTGAGCTGATAACCTGTGCGAAGAATAAGGCGTATGCCATAAAACGTACCTAGCTCAACTTTTCCCACTGATTGCAAGTAGCGCGCAGGGATGCTAGCCGGTGTATATTTACGGCGCGTTTGGGGGTATAGCAACAGGCGATAATTGGTCACAATCACCATCAGCGGCGGAATAGTGGGCGTCCAATGCCCAATACCATTCAAACGGGCCAATTCCGCCTGATAAAACCCTAAACGCCGTTCGCCTTCTATAAAATACTGTGAAACATCAACCACTATCGAACTCCACCCTACCCATTATTTCCATTAGTTTAGCGTCAAATGGAATTGGGGGCGAGTGGAGTTCATGGTCTCGCTATCATTCGCTCTCAGATGTAACGAGATGTTCTTCCAACCACGCTAGAATAGCGTTTTGCACACTCTCCAGCTTATCGTTAAACAGATTTGTGCCGTGGGCGCGGCCATCATACAGGCGCACAGCGATATTGCCGCGAGAGGCGAGAATGAACGCAGCCATCGCCTCTCTGGCAGGGCCATCTCCCTGAGAACCAATCAGTAAAGCAGAGCGCTCGGCAAGGCCTTCTGTTAACGCTGGTGCAGGCTGCACACCGCGATAATCTTCACCAGGAGAAAGGGCGATAGCGGTCACACACTGTTCATCATCGGCACAGCCAATAAGCGCCAGATTTGCCCCAATACTCGCGCCAATAATCGCAATATGCTCGCCATCAACTGCGGGTTGCTCTCGTAACCACTGTAACCATAGCTGAATATCTGCTCTGGCAGCATCCCAATCACGAGAGCCTTCAGATTCACCATGCCCACGCAAATCAACATTGAGGACATTATAGCCAGCATCTAACAGCGCAGGGATAAGGGGCAGCCATGCAGACCGTTGGCTGCCAAGCATGTGCATCAGCATCACTGTTGGGGCATTATCATCATGGGCGTAAAAATCGCCCACCAGTGTGACACCATCATCAGCGGTTATAGTGGCAACTACTGGCTCTATGGGCATATCCTGCGCAATCGCAGGGGCGAGTAACAATAGCAGCAAACTTAACGCTAAAACTCTACGCAACATCAGTAAACTCCTTTTCACCTTTATCCTCATTGTATCCACAAAAAATGACATAGGTACAACAAACAAACATCATCAACCATGAAAATATGGTAAGGATGTTACAATAGACTTGACTAAAGCAAGGCGGATACGCCCTGTAGAAAGGGAGCTTTTGATGAATATGTCATTTGATATGAGCCATTTCTTACGCAATATTCCCGGCGCAAAAATTGCCGATAGTACCGATAACGCTATCATCATTCGTCTGCACGAACGTCACTTCAGCATTTCCAACGCCACAATTAACAAATATCTTGACCAGCGCAACACCGTCAATATTGCTGGGGAGACAGCGTGCTATGCGCCCGGATACTATGAGCACGCCGTTGATATTTTGGGGCCACGCAAAAGCTTTCTGGATTTTATGAATGCAAATGAGCAGCGCATCGCGCTCAGCAGTAACGATGAGCAGATGTGTGTAGAGCTTTCCGCAATAAGTGAGTATATGCTCATTGCCCTTTTAGACCAATTAGACCGCCAGCAAACCGCACAGCTATTGGAGCGTATGCCACCGGAGTTATTCATTCAGCGGCGATATGCGCCTGATGATTTGCCAGAATTCGGAGATTTGTTCAGCCGTGTGATGACGATTAAAGTCCGTGCCCCAGAAGGCTACCGTCAAACGCGCCAGAAGAAAGTGCTCTTTGAGTTGGCACAAAGTAGCTTATTCAATATCGCATATGCTGGCGGGTTTGGCCTCACACTTGCCAAATCATGGACACGGGGAGAAAACCCCTTAGCCCTATATGGTAGCGGCGCACTCACGTTCCCCCGCCGCGTTTATGATGAGGCAATTTTGCCTTATTACCAGCTTGCGCTCAGTAGTGACAGCGCTATTTACGCCTATCTATTGTTCTACAACATCCTTGAATACTTTTATTTGGAAGTTGCCGAAACAGAGCTTCACCAGCACCTCATTGACCGACTATTAGACCCAACTTTTAGCCATCGTCGTGTAACGCAATTACGCGCACTAGCCAGTGTTGTGCGCAAACATGATGCTGAGTTAGACGATGAGCAAATATTGGCAGATGTACTCAATGAGCATTTATTGGCGGATACGCTTATCACATGGATTGAGCATTACGAAGCAGAGAATGGCCATTACTACACCGAACGCCAGCGGCTATTTGGACGAAGCTTCACATTAAAGCTAGAGGAAGAGACCATTATGGCGCAAATTGCCAAACGACTGTATCACTTGCGGCGGGTGCTAGCACATAATGTTGAAGGCGGTTCACGGCAATTTGTACCCTTCAGCGACCAAGAGGATGTATTGGTGAAAGAGTTGCCGCTTATCCGCTATATCACCGAGCAACTGATTATTAAGACCGGCAAGGATATTTAATCAGCTCTGTAAACGCGGGAGCGATTTTGGTTGTGGTATGGTT
>DAOTWU010000626.1:0-1574 GCA_034435735.1 Anaerolineae bacterium
TTCGATGTTGATGAAAACGGGCAAACAGTCATGTATGTCCATGCCATAGACCAACAAGCCAGCGGGAAACAAATGGCAACCGACCAAGCCCAACGCTTACAACTCATTCAAAGGATAATGGGCCGTGATTGAGAACAGTGTCGTACAAACGGTGGCGCTCATTGCCTTATTCGCGCTCATCGCTGCAATTACTCCCTGTGCATGGCGCGTTTGGCGAGGGCCGTCGCTAGCAGATAGATTGCTAGCCGCTGATTTAATTTCTACATTGATGATAGGCGTCATTATTTTGCTGGTACTGATTACTGGCGATACTTTATTGGTTGATATTGGCATTGCGCTGGCCGCATTCTCATTTATTAGCACATTGGCGGTGGCGCGTTTTCTGGCAGAAGGAAGGGGTTAGTGTAATGCTTGCATTATTAGGTAGTGGAGCAATTTTATTTGGTGTTTTCTTCCTGATTGTTGGTGCGCTGGGCATTGTACGCTTACCTGATGCGCTCAGTCGCCTCCATGCTTCTGGGAAAGTTGGCACACTAGGGCTATTCGGACTATTAGTCGGCGTCGCCCTGCTTGTACCCGCAGTTTCGCTGAAGCTGGTTGCATTAGGCATATTTGTGCTAGTGACCGCACCTGTCGCAACCCATGCCATCGCCCTCGCCTATCACAGCAATATGCCATCAGCAGAGGACAAAAAGACGGCGTTGCCAGTGGAACAAGAAGAAGCACAACCTTTTCCTATAGAGGCGGAAGTAGCTTAACTTGATTATTGTGCCACTTTGTGTGGCTTGATAATGTAATATAGAAACGGTGACGGGGTGACCTTCATAGACCACCCCGTTTCTTTATGCCTAGTGCTTTGTCCCTATTCAGGCGCTAATGTGGCAACCAATCGCCCTGCGGCAAGCGCTCTCCAGCACGAATGTGCACTTTGAGGCGATTTTCTGGCGGGGTTAAGGGGCAGCTATAGTTCTCGCTATAAACACAGAAGGGGTTATAAGCCATATTGAAGTCCACATAAAAGCGGCCATCGGGCAATTCTTCAGGTTCTAAATAGCGACCAGCGCCATACGTCTCTGTGCCAGCACCAGCATCAGCAAAAGGCAGGAAATAACCATGCGGCGTTTTATAGATAGTGAGGCGGGCAGGTTGACCATCAACAGTAAAAGTGAATTCTCCCCAACGCAAGTACCACCGCGTTTGCCCGTCACTGGTTTGAATTTGTACATCTTCTGGCTTCTCAAAGCGCTGCACTTCAACAGTTAGTGCCAGTTCAGGGTTATAGGGATAGTAGGTTAACCCGTCGAACTTTTCACGCTGTTGCGGCGTTAATGGCGAATGGGGGTTCTGTTTGAAAAAACGATCTTTAGCCTGTCGATGAAGTTCTATCTCCTGCACACCTGTCATACCTCATGCTCCTGTTATCGTTACTCATTAGCCACAAGGTTCTGCAAGCGGGTCACAATCTCCTGTGGCGTATCTGCAAAGTGCAACAATTTCGTAGTTTCTGAATGGATATAATGATTATCAATAAGCTGAGCTAAACGCGGGCGCCAATATTCGCCATAGCACACCAT
>DAOTWU010000627.1:0-2602 GCA_034435735.1 Anaerolineae bacterium
CTGCTTTGGGGTCTGTGGTGGCGTAAACCAATCGGGGTAAACGCGCTAAGACCATCGCCCCCGCGCACATACTGCACGGCTCTAATGTGCAATACAGGGTTACGCCTTCCAAACGCCAATGCCCTATAACCTGTGCCGCTTGGCGGATAGCAATCATCTCTGCGTGGGCGGTGGGGTCTTGGTCAATTTCGCGGCGGTTATGGCCACGCCCGATAATCGCGCCATTACGAACCGCCACCGCCCCAATGGGCACATCCGCATGTGTCAATGCGGCGCGGGCTTCTTCTAGCGCTAGCCGCATATAGTGCTCATCTTCCGTCGTGAAAGGCATCAGAACAAGCTCAACTGTTGCGGGTTATCTTCATCATCTTCTTCTTCGAGAATATCTTCTTCCGCCACCTTTTCTAAAGGCTCTTCATCCTCATGCAGGGCATTTTCTATATGGAACACGTGCCCCGCTTCATAGTCTTCTGCTTCTGGGTCTGGTGTTATTGGCTGCCCGTCTTCATCGTGCATATCCTCATTAACTACCATACATTCTGGGCAGGTGCACTCTGCGGGGTGGGGTTGCCACGCGCGTTCTTCTGGTGTTTCTTGTGCTTCTGGCGCCAGTATATCCATGTCGGGCACATAATCTTCACCAACATCATCAATATGCATGGTGGCTTCAATACGCCATTGCCGTAACTCTTCTTCCCGAATGCCGGTGCGCAATAGTACCTTTTCCAACGTTGGCCGCGTCACTTCATCGCGTTCACGAATAACGAACATATAATGCTCTTTCAAACAGCGACGCCACTCATCGCTGAAGGGGCTTTGTCGAGACATGGGCTATACCTTGAAACTCTGTTTGAAATCAGGCACATCTACTTTCATATTAAACTCGTCTTTGAGCGATTGTGCTAGGGCATTTGCGCCATCTTCTTCACCATGCACCAAAAATGTGCGCTGTGGTTTGCGTTTCATCGCGCGTACCCACGCCATCAATTCATCATGGTCGGCATGACCACTGAAACCGCTGATAAATTCTACCCGCGCGCGATTTTCATACTCTTCACCGAAGATACGCACTTTCTTCGCGCCTTCTAATAACCGCCGCCCTAATGTATTGGGCGCTTGCCAGCCAACAATAAGGATTGTTGTTTTGGGGCTACTGATGCGATTGGCCAGATGATGACGTATCCGCCCAAACTCCATCATGCCGCTGGCGCTAATGATGACCATTGGCCCCCGCTCAAAGTTAAGCCGTTTGCTCTCTTCCACGCTGCGGATATAGCGCAAGTCTTCAAAGCCAAACGGGTCTTTGTGGCGGTCATCTTGGGCCATGAAGTCTAATATCTCTTCGTCATAAACTTCTGGGTGTAGCCGAAACACTGATGTTGCATCAATGGCAAGGGGGCTATCCACATAAATGGGCATATGGGGAATATCACCACGGTCAGAAAGGCGATGCAGCGCATAAACCAGTTGCTGTGTACGCCCTACCGCAAAAGCAGGTATTAAAACCACTCCGCTCTCTATACAGGTTTCAGCTAGAATACGCTCTAGCACCTTTTCAGCCTCATCATATGGCGCGTGCACTCTGCCGCCGTAGGTGCTCTCCATAATTAGCACATCGGCTTCTTCTATAGTTTCTGGGTCTCTAATAATCGGAATGCCAGAACGGCCTAAATCACCACTGAAGACCAATCGAGTGTGTTTTCCCGTGTCTTTGTCCTCAATATCCAGACAGGTAATAGCGCTGCCCAGCATATGGCCAGCATCTAAAAAGCGTAAATAAATCCCCGGCGCGATTTGCCGCTGGCGATGGTAGCTTTGCGATGTGAAATAATCCAATGAGGCTAATGCGTCTTGCTTGGTGTATATCGGCTCTACTGGCGGCTCGCCTCTTTTGCGGCGGCGTTTATTGATGAATTCAACATCACGTTCTTGGATATAGCCACTATCTAGTAACATGGTAGCACAGAGGGAGCGGGTTGCGTGGGTACAAAGAATATCGCCTTGAAAGCCGCTTTTCACTAGATTGGGGATATTGCCAGAGTGATCAATATGGGCGTGGGAGAGGATGAGCATATCCACACTAGAGGCATCAAATGGTAAATCGCGATTGCGGGCAATGGATTCTGCGCGCCGCCCTTGATAGAGGCCACAATCTAGCAGAATGCGCAGACCATTAACTTCAATCATATGTTGAGAGCCGGTCACAGTACGGGTTGCGCCATAAAAAGTGAGCTTCATTGTTGCTTTCCCTAGTCTAAGCGAGGTCTTCACTTTCATTGTACGCCCAAAATATATTTTCGCGTTACAAAAGCCTAACGGATTTTGTCATGACTTCTCGATGATAAGTCACCTGTATTTCTCTTTGATTCTGCCCAATCAACCAGTAAGATAACCTACTTAAATATGCTCAATACATTGGGAGGGGTACAATGAAAATCATCGCTGTATACGGTAGTGCTATTGTTGAACCGGATACGCCGCACTATCAAGCAGCACTCGAAGTTGGGGCAGGGCTGGCGCGTGCTGGTTACGCTGTGATGACTGGCGGCTATGGTGGTGTCATGGAAGCGGCCAGTAAAGGCGCAGCCGAAGCTGGTGGCCA
>DAOTWU010000628.1:0-5907 GCA_034435735.1 Anaerolineae bacterium
CCAGCCCTTCACCAAAAAGCAGCTCATCATTGGCAAGATTAGCAGCATCATCGCCGAAATAGGCTTCATCAATAGAGATGCTGCGCAACACTTCGCCAGTTTCTGGTTGCACTTCGCGCAAGGTAGATTGCCCACGCCGCCCAGTACTTTCATAGAATAGACCATCCTGTAACAAAAGCCCCTGTGTGAAAGCAGTCGGGTCATGGGGATAAGTTTCCAGCACCTCTACACTCAAACGAGCAGCGGCAGGCGCTTCTACAAATTGCACTTCGTAAAGAGTGGGGGATAGTGTGCCTGTGAGATAAAAAGTATCGCTATCGGGGTTATAGGCAATGCCATTGAGGAAGTTATTCTCTCCGCTGCCAATACCTGGAAGCAGTAGCGCGGCGTTTATTAAACCATCAACTGAGCCGCTGGTTTTATTGATGCGCAGAATAAAACGACGCTGCAACACGTTAGCAAAGAGATGATCGCCAACACACTCTAGTTCAGCAATACCCGCCAGATTTTCACCGTTGAGATTGACAGTAAATGTGTCTAATACCTCAAAGGTTTCGGGGTCACGGCGGTAAATCGTCTCTGTGCCATCGCTCATATAGAGCGCCTCACCGTCATAGCAAAGACCGATAGCATCGCCTTCGTAGGAAAACGAACCCGTATTTTCTAAAGTCGCTATGTCATAGGTAAAGGCTAAGCCATCGCGCAAAGTCAATTGAATGAGCGTATCGCCAACTAGCGTTAAGCCCGTCGCAAAATATTGAGCATCTACCAGGCGGGTAGCCTCATTTTCTCCAGTTATTGAAGTGCGGCGTAGGGATGAAGCGCCAGCAATGCCAGTACTTTCATACAAGCTACCATCATGCCATAACAGTCCCATCGTCAAGGCGTTGGTGTCGTGATGGTATTCGGCAACAATTTGCGTAGCAAATACAGGGACATCTGGTTGCTCTTCTTGCTGGGCCATAGCAGTTGAAGTCAACGTCATAACAAGCAATGCCAGTAAAAATACAAACCGAAAACGCATTCTAACCTCGTTTCATCATCAACAAACAACACTATACGATTATGCAACGATATGATGATGCCCCTAGCATGGGTATGCATCATCACAGCACACAGTGCTATAATACCGCCGCATTAGGTGAGTTGTATATAAGGAAAGCGAAATGATAAAGCGTTTGTGGTTATTAGCATGTTTGCTAGGTTTATTGATTATCAGCACCCCATCATTGGCACAAGAAGAAGATACCCTGATTGGGCCAGACATTTATCCCGCCGGCATCAACCCACTGACAGGGTTACCGGTCGACAACCCAGAGGTCTTAAACCAGCGACCACTTATCGTCAAAATTGTGAACGCGCCGGCAGAGGTGCGGCCACAACATGGAATTATGGCCGCAGATATTGTCTGGGAACATTTGCTGGCGGGTGGGATCACTCGCTTTTCAGCGATTTATTATAGTCAAACACCAGACTATGTAGGGCCAGTACGGAGTATGCGCTTAGTCGATTTTGAGCTAGTGCGGGTATACCATGCTTTACTTGCTGCTAGTGGTGGTTCGGATGGCACTATTCACATTTTGTTCCAAGACCCGTATGCATACCAGCATACATTCTACCAAGGTGGCCCCTGCCCGATGATGTGCCGCAGTGGGGAAACCGATGTACCTTATGAATGGACGCTTTACGCCAATCCACAGGCGTTACGCCAATCGACCGAAGCATTCCGCGATACAACGCCAGAACGGGTTTCAGGCATGGCCTTTCATGAAGCGACACCAGTCGGCGGGCGTTATATCTATTACGCTTATGTGCGCTATCGCCAAACGCCTGTTTACTGGGAATGGGAACCTGTAGAGCGCGTTTGGTTACGTTCTCAAGATGGTTTAGAGCATTATGATGAAGCCACAGGTGAGCGCGTTCGCGCAGCAAATGTGTTGATCATCGAAGATGATCATATTGAGCAGCCCTATGTAGCAGAAAACTATTGGGGGCCATCAAACTACGCATTCTCAGTCAATTTAGTGGGAAGTGGTCGCATCATTCTCTTACGCGATGGGCAAATGTTTGAAGGCGAATGGCGCAGACCATCGCGGGAAGCTCCGTTACAATTCTATGATTTACAAGGGAATATCCTGCCATTCAAACCCGGAAACACATTCGTCAACCTCGTGCCGCGCTGGAATCGGGGCTACTCTTTAGAATTTGGCCTTGTCAATCCGCTAACGGCAACCGTGATTGTGCAAAGCGCCAACATACGGCAAGGGCCAAGTTCCAATTACCCATCTGGGCGCGCAGCCACATTGGGACAAGAATTCATGGTCATCGGGCGCAATAATCGGGGGGATTGGTTGCAAATTCGCTATGATGATGAACTGACGTTGTGGATTGCAGCATCGTTGGTGAACGTTAACGGCGATATTATGAGTTTGCCGGTAGTTGTGCCAACGGTTGATGGTTAAAGCAACAAAGCCCCCTTGTGTTTGAGGGGGCTTTTTTCTTGTATCTAATTAACCAGCGAGTTGCTCTAGCACAGCAATTGTGGCTTCAACAGCTTTTGCTTGTTGTTGTTCGCGGGTGATAAGCGCTTCATTATCACCAGGCTGCGCGCCATACCAACCAAAGTAAGCGTGATTGCCACCTTTAATCATCACAAACTCAGCATCATCAGGCAGTAATGCCGCGCTCTCTTCAATCGTTTCTACAGATGCTAAGCCGTCATATTCACCATAAACGACGGTGACCGCTAAATCGTCGTAGGTTGATAAATTATGGAAGTCGGCAGGATATGCCGCCCAGAGGACGAGGCCATCTATTTTATCTGGGTTATCATGAGCAAAAGCTGCTGCCATTGCCCCACCAAGGGAATGACCGCCTATCACCCAATGTTGGATTTCTGGATAGGCATCAATAACGCTCTGTGCGGCCATAGGATTAAAAAACGCTAGATTAAGCGGCATGGGCACAATAATCGTCAAATACCCGGCTTCGGCAATTGCGCGGGCAGATGGGGAATAAGCTTCAGGTAAAACCCGTCCGCCAGGGTAAAAAATAAACCCGACATCTGTCGTTTGCTCTGTTGGAGTGAAAATAAGCCACGGCTCAGTTGTGACCGTAACTGCATCATCAGATTTTAGCGCGTCTAAAGCCGCTTGCATCACCTCCCCTTGCGGGGTGGCAGCCCAGACGACGAAAGTAATCACGACTGAAATGAGTAAAATCAACAAAAAGCCGAACCAGCGGCTCTTCAAAAAACGGCGCATGGATTGCTCCTTTGCGGGTCATTCATTCCACAATCAGAGCAATAGTAGAGCAACCCTAAAAAATAACAAGTAAGAAAAAATATAGAATTGTCGCTAATTACTGGCAAAGCATTGGACTAAAGCCCGCCCCGCAGCCATACCAGAGAGAACAGCGCCTTCAATTCTTGGCCCGCCAAAGGCGTCACCAGCGAAGAAAAGAGGCGGCAAATCCTCCGCTTGTAAGCAACGTTCGTTATGGGTCGGCTGTGGGATGGCATATGGCCAACGAATCAAGCGCGCTTGTAGCACTTTCGTGCGCTCATCACTATATGGTTTAAGCGCTTCCCGAAGCGTCCTGAGAATTTGGGAATCAGGTTGCGACCAAATTTGTTGGCTATATTCTGGCGAGGCATGAACGGTTACCAAGGTTTCATGGCTAATACCTTTTTGACGATTATCCGCAATCCAGCTAATTGGCGCGCGTGGGCGCTGTACTGCGCCAGGCTCTGGAAGATGGAGCGCCCCTTCAACTAGGAATAATGCGCATAAAGTGGGCAAATACTGTATGTTGTTCAGCACGGCTAAATCTCGCGGTGAGAGGCGCGTCGCACCAGCACGCAGAATAGCGAGTGACTGTGGCACTGGTGTGGTTAAAACGATGCCACGTGTTGTGAAAATGTCGCCATCTTCATCCTGTATCATCCACAAATCACCAACAGGGGTTATCGTTGTTACAGCTGTTTGCGTGCGAACATCGGAAATATCTTGTGCTAAATGGCGGGCTAAAGCTTGCATACCACCGTGCACAGCATAACGGGGATAGCTCGTTGTAGTTGCTTCAATGCTACTATGGGCAAATCCTGTTGACCACATGTATACAATGCCTTCTACAAGCCATTGCTGTACCCAATTTTGAAATTCCGCTGTGCGTACCGTGAAAAACTGCGCGCCCGCATCTGCCAACCCACCGCCAAGTGATATAGAGGCTAACCGCCCACCAACATCTTCCTCAAGTTCTAAAACAGCGACATTCAACCCGGAACGCTCTAAAATATTTGCGGCAATTAGGCCAGAAAGCCCACCACCAACAACCACAACATCTAAAGTTTCTTCAGTCATGGTATAACCACCCTCATTAAACTTCAATCTGTATACAACTATACAACGATTTAAAAATTTGCTAAAATATAAGCAGAGAAGGGGGTGACATGGCTTCGATGCGGGAGGCTGAGTATACACTGCAAGCCGCGGCGCTTGTACCGCGTTAACAACGAGCAGACACCAATAGGTGCCAACGAACCTGCTTACGCCATGGCTGCCTAATTTAGGCTAAGTCATGGTGCTGACCCAGAGATGGTCAGCCGTCCGCCCCGCCTATCACCGTCGAGGTGGGAACGGGCGTCATAATAGACGGTAGTGCAACCCAGTAGACGCCGATAAGCTGGGCCAAGAGAACATCGGCTAGTCACAGGTATACCGCGTTGCTCCGGGTTCCCTGTGGCAAAACTGAATAGAGCAACTAAGCTTGTAGATGTGTGTGCTCGAATCTCGTAGACGCGGGTTCGACTCCCGCCACCTCCACAAAAAATGCCCCTCACTGAGGGGCGTTGTTTATTAGCCATTAAAGCGTTTGCGCAAATATTCCAAGACCACCTTATCCAGCTTGTCGGGTTCTTGATCTAAATTCCAACGCTCTTCAAGATTTTCATTACCGACAAATGCCCAAAAAGCTTGTTTTGAGGCGTCATCCCAATGGCCGTTCACTTCGCCCTGGTAGTAGCCTAATCTACTCATCAATGTTTGCAACTCGCGTGCTATATCTTCTGAAATTGGCAAACGATCTTCTGGCTTAGCTGTACCAAAGAATAGATGATGCGTAGCAACTAGTTCCTTGAGCTTCTGAACAGGTTCAGGGTCATCATCAACCCGCAAATCTAAATAACGATCAGTATCTCCACCATAACCACCACGCGGGCGAACCACCAACACCCCAGCAGATTGCTTCCCGCGCCTATCACCGCCAACGGTATCACCAGCTAAAAGTGCCTCTACTAACCTGTCCGCTAATTCCCCTTTTGACGTTGTGAACGTTTCTGCCATTGCGCGAAGCGTCTCTTCGCCCGTTAAAATATTGCCCTGACAGCTAAACCCTTCGCCAATCAGGTGGCCAGCCCAACTGTGGCACTTACTGCCAGTATGAGCAGCAACCCCACCATTGGCATCAACTATACCAACCTGCCGCTGTTCTCTCATGGGGTCATTTTGTAATAACAGGGTTAAAGTTTCTTGTGCACTCTTGCCTTTCGCCATCAGCGCCAAGCCATCAGGCCCAAACCCAACTTTTGCATAGGATTGCGTCGCAACCGCACCAACCTCTGCCTGTGCCCAACTCACGACGGCAGCGGCAGCCAAAAATTTACTGGCAACGGCAACGCCCCAAGCGCGCTCATCTGGATCATAAGCAACAATTGAAAATGTCATCAAATCCCTCATTTTCTAGAAAAATCTTCAAAAACATTCATTGCAAGCTCATTTTATCGCACTATAATGCCGCAATGGTTTGATATGGTTTCACAAAAGGATGGGCACAGGTGGATTTACAAGCGATTGATGGTGTAGTAATGGATATGGATGGTGTGCTATGGCGCGGCAACGAACCCATGCC
>DAOTWU010000629.1:0-5125 GCA_034435735.1 Anaerolineae bacterium
GTTGGCAAGGGTATCGGCGTACCGCTCACAGATGTGAAGATGCTGATGATGATAGAGCTTAGTCCGATGCCGAGAAATGCCGCCAGTAACGAGATAATCGCCGCTTCAATCAGCATGATGCGTAAGATGCGCCCGCCCTTCAGGCCGATAGCTTTCAGGATGCCGATTTGTCGCTGCCGTTCTAGTGTTGCCAGCGCCATCGTGTTCACCATGATAACCGCTGCCGCTACCAGCCCCAGAATACCCACAACCGTCGGCACGGCAGTGAATTGGTCTAAAATACGCTTGATGAAACTATCAATGAAGCCGACATCTAGAGCAAACAGGAATGGCACACTAGAGAGTTGTACTAGCGCTTCGTTGACGTGCTCGCTATCGACTGCAAACGCAAATAGGCTGAAGCCATCATCACTTGGCGGCAAGACATCAGGCGGGATGAATGCGTTATTAGATGGGCCACTGCCCAACCCGCCATTTAATTGCACAAAGCCGATAACTTGTAAATCTAACTGTGTGCCATCGTTGGTCTCTACTGTCAGCACCGAGTTCAAGCGCACGCCGCTGGCTTGAGTGACTTCATCCCACGTTAAGACCATGACGGGCTGGCCTCTATCTTCTGGCGTGAGGCCACGCCCCGCGATGACTGTGCCGCCACTGGCCGCGGGGTTATCCGTTTCGCGGATTTGCACGCCCATGTTACTCATGGGGTCAAACCTGTCTATCCGTTGCCCATCAATTGCAATCACATTTAAGTTGTCAAAGCTCAAGCGTGTGCGGTAGCGCACTGGCACATCCTGCAAAACGCTATTCACCGCGCCCATCTGCAAATCGCCAACCGCGCCAGGAATGGGGAAAACGAGCACATTCCCGCCAAAGGCATCTGATAGCTGGAACTGGAGGAACTCGCGCACACCCTCGCCAACAAAGGTGATGCTGCTCAAGGCGAACATACCCGCACTCAATGCTAGCATGGTGGTTGCCGTCCGCAAGCGTTGGGTGGAGAGGTTGCGCAAGGCCAGCCGCAAGTTGACACTGCCAAAAGAGGGGAATTTGCCGACGAACCACAGCAATACCCACAATAACCCGATGAGGATGAACAGCACCAGCATGGTCACTGCCACACCAATAATGCCGACCAAGTGGGGCGATGGCGTGGTGAAAGAGCTGAGAGAACGGGTGAGAGAAATTACATTCGCTACTTCGCTATTGCTTACTGGTACACGAATACCGCCTGTCGCGCCATCGGTGGCTGTTGTTTCTGATGGGGGCAAAACGTATACTCTGTTTATCGGGCGCGCTGGTGGGGCATCTGTTTCACCTTCGGCCAGCTCAACGATCCAGTAAGCAGGCGTTTGAGAGGTGAATGTGACCTCGTTACGTGGCTCTATCAGCGTAAACTGGTCGCGCTCACAATTGCTATTGTATGTATAGGCGACAATATCATAGCTTGATTCATTGGCGATAGTAACCGGTACAGTTTCCTCTGTTTGCTCCCGCACACAGAAGCTAATATCAAACCTGTCGCGCCGCATCTCGCTAATATCGCCCCCAATGAGTGAGAAGCTAGGGCTTAAAATTTGGCCAACAACCAGTCCCATGGCGATAATCATCACCACTAGTGTCAGCAAGGACTGTATCGCCCCTAGTCGCGGGATATGCGTTTCATTGGGGCGCAAAATAATGCCGGGGCGCACTTTCACGGCGGTCAATACGGGCGAAAGGCCGAAAATGGCCGTCGTCACCAACCCCAACACCGCGCCATAAGCCAGCGCTTCTGGATAAATGCGCCATACGAGATTTTGGTTGAGGAATGTCTCGCCAAAGGTGTTGACCACTCCACCCAGTAAAACGCCGATGACGCTGCCCAAAATAGAGCCGAGCAAACCTAGTAAAAGCGCCTCGACGAAGAACATCATAGCAATTTGCTTGCCCTTCATGCCGAAGGTCTTCATCGCCGCGATTTCATTAGTGCGCCGCCGCACCATTACCAGCATGGTGTTCATGATGCCAACGCCGCCAATCAAGAGCGAACCCAGTCCCATCACCACGATAAAATCGCCAATGAGTTGGGCGGCAATTTCATTTTGCTGGAGCACTTCTGGCGCAGTAGTGGCACGGGCGCGCAATAAGCGTTCTAGCTCTTCACCAAATTCGATAATCTGCTGTTGTGGTGTGCCTTCTGGCAGGACAAAAGCGATTTCATTCGGCTCATATTCGATTTCTAGCAGTGGGGCGCTTTCGTAGGAAAGATATGCGAAACCGAAAAATGCGGCGAAGGGGTTGCGCAAATTAGCTTCAGCAAAGGTGGGGACAATCGCCACCACAGTGAACGGCTCTTCGGTGCGGCTCACCCGCACTTTGTCGCCGACCTGTATTCCCTGTGCATCCGCCAGATTGCGGCTGATGGCAATAGTGTAGCCACCTGTCAACAACTCAGAAAGAGGAACGCCTGCGGGTTCTTCTACCACCAGCTCTCCCACAATGGGATAGTGCTGCGGGTCAATAAAGATGCTGCTGATGAACGTTGGGCGGCCAAATGTAGTTTCATCAACTTTGGCCACCTGTAAGGTGAGGGCACGGGCGTAAGCCGTCCAACTGGCATTATGCTCTTGTGCCCACGCTTCCGCTCGCTCTATATCGCGCTCGCTGAAAACGTCGCTGTCTTGCAGGCCAAAGTCAAATGCGCCAAAGGGCGCTTGGGTATACACGCGAATATCGCCGCCGTTGGTCTCCCGAACATTGGTGAGCAGTGAATCGCCAATCGCCAGCCCAAGGCTACGCAATGCGACGACTGTCGCCACACCAGCGGCAATGCTGAAAATGGCAAATGTTGACCAACGCCCCCCACGGCGCATATTGCGGATGGCATGAAGCAGGTAAAAACGCAGACGTTCTAACATAAACACGTTCCTGTTGTATGTCTCTTAAAATTGCACGCTTCGCAGCAAATAGCTTATCAGACTTTTGCCCGTTTGAGGCTTCTAAATGTTGTACGTTATCTTCTTGAGAAAGTTGCAGCTTCTTTTTATACACAGCTGCCCCACATTTGCCGAACTAGGCTTGCGCACAAAGCTAATGCTCAGCATAATCTAGATTGGTTTGTATATCACTAAAGGATATGGCGGAATGCATCGAGTGACTGCATTACTGCTTTTTCTCACCACGTTTTTACTCGCTGCTTGCAATTTGGGCACAGCGGCTATCACCCCTTCTCCCACGCCAGAGTTGCCCTCAGTAGAGTTTCTCTTTCCCGCTAATAATGCCCGTGTGGAAGAGGGCACAGACTTGACTTTAGATATACTGGCGTCGGATAAGCTAGAGGGGATTGCCCGCGTAGAGCTATATGCCGATGGCCAGCTTGTCAACGAAGCACGCCCGACCGAAGCACTTTCGGTGACTGATTTTCGGGTAGAGATGAACTGGATTGCTCAGGGGGCTGGCACGTTACATACCTTAGCCGCGATTGCTTATCGCCTTGATGGCACACCCAGCGACCAAGCCGCCATTGTCGTTGAAGTTGTCCCGTCGGAATCGCAATAATGCGCCGTTTGTGGTTATTGCTGGTTATTGGGCTGCTAGCGTCTTGTGCCGCCGCACCTACGCCTACGACCGTGCCCACGCCCACGCCACCCGCTTCACTGTGGGGCGCAATTCACGAAATCGCCCGAACAGAACAAGCCGATGCGCCTGCCATGTGGGTAGCAGGTGAACGGGTGACATTTCTTTGGGTGGGTGCGGAAGAAGATGGCGTTCATCATGATATGCGCGCCTTTTCAGATGTGGGGTTCTCGCCGCGTATTGTTCAACCCCTGCCACCCACACATCCCTTTGACCAGCGCCTGCTCCCCGCTTTTCGTGGCGGCCTTCATATTTTCTGGCTAGATGCCGCGCCCGATGCCGACCCGCCAGAATTGCGGTTATATGGTGCATTCACTTTATTTGATATGACCTTAGACCGCGGCCCAACGCCACTCTCTGATACATTGACCTTGCGTTATAGTGCCGCCCCAGCCCAAGATGATGGCGCTTGGGTGGTTTGGAGTGGTGGGCTGCTGGCTGAACCACGGCTCTATAGCCGTTTGGTTGATCCCGTAGGCCGCCCGCGCCCCCCGCAGCAACTCGTTGATAACGCTGATTGGCCAGTTCTTTTACGCGCTTTGGATGGTAGCTATACCCTGTTTTGGTTAGATGCCACACGGGAAAACGCCTATTACGCCCCATTTCATGGCGAAACGATTGGCACAATTTATGAGCTTGCCCCCGCCCCAGCCCTCAACACGGGCGACCGTTTAATGGGCTTTTGGGTTGGACAAGACCTCACCCATGCTTACTTGTTCTGGAATATCACCCGCTTTGATGGCCAGTATGAAACGTGGTGGACATCTGGGCGCTTAGATGGTGGAGGATGGCCAGCGCCCCAACAGTTGACCTTATCCATAGACACATCACAAACGGTGCAAACGGGCTATAACTCCGGCGTGGTTTATGCTGCCGCAAGCAATGGGAGTGACCGCGCGGTTTGGGCTTACCCTGCCATTCAACAGGCTGATGTATTGCCCTCAGTGGCGCAGGTGAATGACCAGCTGGCTGTATTGTATTTTCGTGATGGGGATTTATTGGGCTACCAAGCATTGACCCCTATTAGAGGGTTGATTGGCCACCCACACCTTATGGCGGATGGCCTGCGTCATCTCTATGTTACTTGGTCAGAACCACAACCAGATGGGCGCGCTGCTTTACAAATGACGACAACACGCCCCTAATTAGCGGGGCGGAATACCACGCGGTACGAACGTAGTGATTCTATGCCCTCTTCTGTGAAGCAGGTATCGGCCACTAGTGGGTTCGCTGGCGGGTTGGCTCGTCCTGGCATGTCAATAAGATAGGCGCGGTTCGGTGTCATTTGGAAATCGGCATAAGCTGGGCCACGCTCTGGTTTGAGGCCAGTATAAAAGATGTTGCTGCCATCATCCCAGCGCACCCGTACCGCTTGCCCTGGTATGCCATCGCCGTTGAAATCTTGTACAAAGACCTCAATCACCCCTTCAATCTCGCTATCGCAAAAATCGCGGATGGTGGCAATGATAAAATCGCGTTGTGGCGGCGTTGTTGGCACAACGAGAAT
>DAOTWU010000630.1:0-4542 GCA_034435735.1 Anaerolineae bacterium
TCTTTAATTTGGGCGCAGACCTTGCCACGCCGCTAGATGCAAAAGCCGATTGGGTCGTGCGCATGGATGCGGAAACGGTGGCATGGTTAGAGGAAACGATTGATCGCATGACCGAAGATTTAGCGCCCTTGCGCCACTTCATCCTGCCGGGGGGGACGCTTGCCGCCGCTCAATTACACGTTGCGCGCACCGTCTGCCGCCGTGCCGAGCGCTTGGCCGTCGCCCTCACTGAGCATGAACCTATTGGTGAGCATGTGTTGCCCTATCTCAATCGCTTGTCAGATTGGTTATTTGTCGCCGCTCGCTGGGAGAATGCGCAAGCGGGTGTTGATGAAGATAAATGGTCAGCGCGTTAACGGCGCACGATTTCATCCAATTGTTTGCGTTTATTGTTTTCTAGCAAATGCGGGCTGATGATAATCGCATCTGCGCCTAGTTCAATAGCGGCATGGGCGGCTTCAAGTGTTTCTATAGTTGGTAGAAACATAACGCGGATATTGAAACCCACTTGAGGCCGCAGTTGTTCCAATAAATCCAGCCCCTGATGGATGTCTATGTCATTATCCCCAATGGCGATAGCGTGGGGGCTTAACCGGTTAATAGATTCTAGCGCCGCCATATTATCCACTTGCACAATGACGCTCATTTTCCAGCGTTGCGTCACCGATGCCACATTCCACAGCGTCCGTTCATTGAGCACCGAAGTATAGAGCATAATTGCTGAGGCATCCGCCGCCCGCGCTTCTATGACTTGGTAATCATCAAGCACGTAGTTTTGATAGATAATCGGCAAATCTTTGACCGCCGCCGCCACCATTTGCATATCGTCGAAATCATCGTTATAAAGGCTATGGTCGGTATATAGCGAGATAGCATCAACCCGCCCCCGTATATATTGCAGCGCCTGCGCGACGGGGTCATAAGTTTCGTGGCGTCTAATCTGGCCGATGATTTGCGCGCGCCCATCTGCGGGGATGGTATTCAGGATTGGGCGTGGCCGGTTTTGCATTGAAGCCAATGCCGAGATGGCGGGGAGGGGCGTTTGTTCTTTACGCGCCTGTAACCAATGCTTTTTTGCCTCTAATACTGTTTCGCGGTCGACCTGTAGATTTTCGGTTGTCATGCCGTCTGCTACACTATACTATCGTCGTTTTATACACTATCTTGCGATTATAAGCATATCACATGACCGCATATTGTGTATTGCTGATGCTTACTTTAATTGTAGACCTGTTATAATCTATGCGCTGTAAAATAATTGCAACTAAAGTTTTGTTTTTGTTTGGATATTCAGTGGTATAATGACAACGAGGTCATACACGAGCAAGGGAACAACCATGACTCAGAAGCTTTCTACCGATGATGTTCGTGCAATTGCTGAACTGGCCAGATTGAATCTTTCCGATGAAGAAGTGGCAATGTATGCCGAACAGCTCTCCGATATTCTCGGTTACTTCCAACGCCTACAGGAACTGGATACATCGCATATTGAGCCGACAGCTTCCGTTTTGCCCCTGCAAAGCGTCATGCGCGAAGATGTGCCGGGCGATGCACTGCCCATTGACCGTGTTTTGGCCAATGCGCCTGATGCCGAAGCTGATCAGTTCCGCGTGAGTCCGGTTTTAGATAACGAGTAAGCCCCTGTCATTATATTTGTTCATCCGAACCACGAGAGTGCCCTATGTCAAGCACACGCCTGCTGCTGATAGAAGATGACTTTGACGTTGCCGAGATGCTGTTGATGTACTTTCAATCACATAACTACGATGTGATTCACAGCGATACCGGCAGTGGTGGGATTGAGATGGCTCGTACACAATTCCCCACGCTGATTTTGTTGGATATCATGTTGCCAGATATGGATGGTTGGAATGTTTGCCGCCAACTGCGCGAGGCATCGTTGACGAAATACATTCCGATTATTTTCCTCACCCAACGCAACGAACAAGCCAGTAAAATCAAAGGCCTAGAGTTGGGCGCAGATGATTATATCGTCAAACCCTTTGATATTGACGAATTGCGCCTGCGCGTACAGGGGTCTATTCGCCGCGCTAACCGCGAGCATCTGCACGAGGCGCGCACTGGCCTGCCCACTGGCCCCTTAGTTGAGGAAGAGCTAGAACGCCGCCGCCTCTCCGATGAGGCGTATACTTCGCTGGTCGTGCGCATTCAAGGCTGGCGCGAATATAACGATGTCTACAGCTTTGTGGCTGGTAACGATGTCATGCGCTTTGCTGGCGAGACCATCAAGAAGACTATCAATGAACTAGGCACACCCCGCGATTTTGTTGGCATTGTGGAAGATGATTTCATTGTGCTCACCCACGCAGAGGACATCGCCCCTATTGAAGAGGCCATGAAAGCCACTTTTAATGAACAAGTGCGCGCTTTCTACTCCTTTGTTGATGCTGACCGCGGCGGCATTATCTTGAATCCAGATACACCACAAGAGCGTTTTGTACCGATTATGCAGTTAGAAACCCTGCAAACCGAAGACATTGACCTCGGCAAGGAAGAACGCTCATAGCGAATACCGTGGCGTTATCTGCTTCACAAACACAAATGTCACACTCCCGCCGCCTGCAACGGGCGGTATTCTGGGTTATATTGACCGCGCTTGCCTACCTTCATGCTAACGCCTATTTACGCCTTAATACGCCCTATCCCGCTGTTTTTGCCACTGCGTTGTCGTTGGCTTTTCTGGCCATACTCGCTATTGCTCGCTATAGCGGAGGGCGTATTGATAGCTGGTTGGCGCAATTGCCGCGTGCCTTACGTCGCCGCCCGCTTTTGTGGTGGGCACTTCTGCTCCTGCTAATACCGTGGGCGCTCTTACAATCGGAGATGCAATCGCCTCCTATAGAGCGCCAGCACTATTTTAACGCCGCTGTTTTGGGGCTATTGGTCTGGCTATTGGGTTACGACGCCCGCCGCGAAGAATGGCGCGCCATGTTGCCGAAGCTCTCTCGCAGCCGTTTCAGCGGGGTATTGCTTTCGGCCACGACGCTTCTCATCCTGCTTTTGGGGATAGAATTGGCCTTGCGTCATTGGCTATTTTTCACCAATAGTTATGCCACAGGCCTCATTCACAAGCGTTGGGACCGCGCTTATTGGCATCCGCTCAATGAACTAGACTTCCGCGACTATCCTATTCAGACTGACCTACCCCCGCATATCAAGCGTTTGCTGGTCGTGGGCGATTCTTTCGCAGCTGGTTTTGGCATCACTGATATTGAAGACACGTTCCCGCATATTCTGGATAGATTGCTAGGGGAGAATGTGGCGGTGAGCGTTGTTGCTCATGCTGGCTGGAATACCGATGAAGAGCTGATTGGCCTGCCAGCATACCCTGTTAAGCCAGATATTCTGGTGCTGTCCTATTACCTTAATGACATCGCCTATCTTGCCCGTGATGAATTTAATTACTGGAGCGAAGCTTATCACCCGCCGCCGTCTTGGCTTGCGCCGCTAGTAGACCATAGCTATCTGGCGAATTTCCTCTATTGGAATATCTACATTCAGCGCTTGAATGGGGGCGACCGTCGGTACGACGAGGTTTTGCTCGGTCTATATGCTCAGCCTGATTACTGGGCACAGCACCGCACTGATTTGTTGGCACTCATCGATTGGGCGCGGCAACAGGGCGCGGAAGTGGCAGTGCTCATCTGGCCACTGCTCCAGAATATCCCCGATTCTGCCCCTGTGACAGAGCAGCTACAGGCGTTTTTTGAAGAGCAGGGCGTGCTGGTGGCCAATTTAGCGCATGTTTTCGCCACCTGTTCCCCTATGCAGTTAGTGGTGAACCCCTTTGACGCTCATGCCAACGCCGCCACTCACCGCATCGCCGCCGAAACGCTTCACCGTCTCTTAAACGACATCACCCCCGTTGAGGTGCCTGTTTGCCCGCCCTAGCGGGGGAGCGTCTGAATGCGTGCGATGAGGGCGCTGGTGCTGTGGTCTGGTAAATAATCAATGAGCCGCACCTGCCCGCCATAGGCTTCTACCGTCGCCCGTTCTGGTAGTGGTTTGTGGGCATAATCGCCGCCTTTTACGTAAATATCGGGCTTCAGCGCTTTGAGCAGGCCATCGGCGGTATCATCCTCAAAAATGACCACAACGCTCACGGGAATTAACGCCGCTAGCAATCGCGCCCGTTCTACCGCTGGCACAATCGGACGCCCTTCGCCCTTTAATCGGCGTGTGCTCTCATCGCCATTCAGCCCGACGAATAGCGCATCGCCTAGCGCCCGCGCCTTCTCCAAATAATCCAGATGGCCAATGTGCAATAGGTCAAAATGCCCGTTAGTGAAAACGACAGTTTTCCCCGCTTCACGCAGGGCTTCCCGCTGCTCAATAGCCGCTTTTAATGTGAGGTGCTCGCCCAGTTTCTCATCTCCTAATGTCTGTGTGCGTTAATGGCTTCAGGATACCGTATTTGTGGCGTGCTGTAGAGGATACGCTTGCACGAAAAGCCACCTGCAGGGGGAGACAGGTGGCTCTATAGGGGGATTACGACAATGTTGATGATGATGCCGTACTGCT
>DAOTWU010000631.1:0-7155 GCA_034435735.1 Anaerolineae bacterium
AGAAGGGTATCTGCAGGGATTACAAGAACTTTGTCACCAATATGGGGCATTATTCATCCTTGATGAAGTGATGACTGGCTTCAGAGTCGCGATAGGTGGCGCACAAGAGCGTTGGAATTTACAGCCTGATATTACCTGTCTGGGAAAAGTGATAGGCGGCGGTTTACCCGTGGGCGCTTATGGGGGCAAGCGTGAAATCATGGAACACGTTGCGCCGGCTGGCCCTATGTACCAAGCAGGCACACTATCGGGAAATCCGCTGGCGATGATGGCGGGGTTAAGCACGATACGTATTCTGAAGCAAGAAGGCGTATTTGAAGAAATAGCGCAAAAAACTGTGCAACTCGCTGAAGGCTTAAAAGCCTGTGCAGAAGAAAATGATATTCCTGTACAGATTGCTTATGAAGGCTCTATGTTCGGCATGTATTTCTTGAAATCGCAAGACGCCATAATCAAGGACTATGCAACAGCGAAACAACACGCAGATACAGAACGTTATGGCCGTTACTTCCATGCCATGCTAAAGAGCGGCGTCTATTTTGCGCCAAGCCAATTTGAAGCTGGATTCATGAGCAGTGCCCATAGCGAAGCAGACATCACTTATACATTGGAGCAAGCACAAAAGGTGATGAAAGCAATATAAGTGGTAAAACGAGACATAAACGAACATTTATATTAATGGATAGGTTCGTGAAATCTTGTGCAAATTGCCGAGTGACAAAAAACCCGTAAAGGGGTATGCTGTTCTCTGGATTACATTATATGTATTGAATGGTATAATGCAGACATGATAACCCAAATCGCCGCCATGATGTGTTGTTGTATGTCTTTCCGACATCAGTGATGTTCGGCGGCCTTGTATTGGGTTAATTGGTTGAGTATATCAGCCCCGAACATCGTGTTCGGGGTTTTTTCATGCAAAGGGCTTTCGATGCAAGTAAAGGCGTATCGCAACCACAAGATGATGTGTTGTATGTGTTGTCAGATAACCACCTTAACGGGTTATCCGGTTGCGCATGCCTAATGTATGATTGCATGTTGGTAAAATAATGTCGCTCCGGAAACCCCTCCGGAGTTTTTTATTTATTGGGTCGCATTTAATCACGGAGAAAGCAGCTTATGGGTTTTCAAGCAGCGAAAGCCGCAAACTTTGAGGAAGAGCTAGCGGCTTTGCAGCGCCAATTTGAACAAGCGTCGCCACAAGAAGTTTTACGCTGGGCGGCAGAGCATTTTGGCGAAAAAGTAGTGTTAGTCACCAGCTTCCAGCCGACGGGTGTCGTCACTTTACACATGCTCAGCGAAATGAAACTCAATATACCTGTAGTCACCTTAGATACAGGATTGCTTTTCCCAGAAACCTATGAGCTCATGGAGACACTACAAGCCCGACTAGGTTTCTCGCTCACGAAAGTTCAACCACCGATGAGCGTTGAACAACAAGCGGAACATTATGGTGACCGGCTTTGGGAACGCGACCCTGACCAATGCTGCCATCTTCGAAAAGTTTTACCCCTACAAAGTGTATTACCGGCCTACGATGCCTGGATAACAGGCATTCGCCGTGATCAATCAGCAACCCGTACCAAAACTCCTGTGATTAGCTGGGACAACCGTTACCAACTCATCAAGCTATGCCCCTTTGCCACATGGACAGAAGAGATGGTATGGACATATATCCATGCCTATGAACTGCCTTATAACAAGCTGCACGATTTAGGGTATCCGAGCATCGGCTGCTTGACATGCACGCGAGCAGTTTCGCAAGGGGAGGATATTCGTGCGGGTCGCTGGGCCAATCATGTAAAAACCGAATGCGGCATTCATATTGCACCAAAGGAGAGCTAAATCTATGACAGAAGCAAACGGTTTCACCTTATGGCTCACCGGACTTTCCGGTGCTGGCAAAACCACTATCGCATTAGCCCTTGTCGAAAAATTACGGGCACGGGGTGTAAAATTCGAACGTTTAGATGGCGATGTTGTTCGCCAATCCCTCACCAGCGATTTAGGCTTCAGCAAAGAAGACCGCGACAAGAACATTCAGCGGGTGACATTCGTTGCCAAGTTACTATCTCGCAATGGCGTTGGTGTCATCGCTTCGTTCATTTCACCCTATCGCGAAACCCGCAATTATATCCGCCGAGAGACGACAAACTTCATCGAAGTTTTCGTCGATGCACCGCTAGAAGTTTGTGCAGAGCGCGATGTTAAAGGGCTATATGCAAAAGCCTTTGCAGGTGAAATCGAGAACTTCACAGGCGTCAGCGACCCGTATGAGCCACCTGAAAACCCTGACATTGTCGTTCACACACATTTAGAAACTGTGGATGAAAGCGCAGAGAAAATTCTGCAATACCTAGAAGTGCGTGGCTTTATCCCGGCATTAGAAGCGCAACCACAGGCTTAACCGCCAGCGAAAGGGAACGAAACCGGTGGAAGGTTCTACGATAGCATTATTTGCGGCTGTAGGGTTCATCGCCCAAATGATTAACGGTTCTTTGGGCATGTCTTATGGGACGCTCTCTATGACCATCTTGCTGTTTCTAGGCGTTCCGCCATTAGCAGCAAGTTCTAGCATCCATATATCAAAAGCGCTTACGGGCGGTGTCTCCGGCGTCTCCCATTGGCGCTTAAACAATGTGGACAGACGGCTATTTGTAGGCCTGCTGGTTTCAGGTGTTAGCGGCGGTGTGATAGGTGCGCTCTTTCTGAGCAGTTTACCGGAACAAATTTTGAAGCCGCTGGTAGCAACCTATCTATTACTCACAGGTGTAGGGATTTTATGGGGGCAAAAACGCCGCCGCAAAAGTGCACAAAAACGAGAAGTTCCTATTATCCCCTTAGGTGCAGCTGGTGGCTTTGTCGATGCAGTTGGTGGTGGCGGCTGGGGGCCAGTCGTCACCTCTACCCTGCTGGCAAGCGGGCAAAACCCGCGCAAAACTATCGGCTCAGTGAGCTTCGCTGAGGCATTCGTTGCGACAGCTATCACAGTGACATTATTGCTCAAAGCGTCAACACTGGTGATAGATTGGAATTTGACAACAGGGCTAATTATTGGCGGGGTAGTAGCCGCCCCATTAGCCGCAATGTTAACAAGCCGTTTACCAATTAACGCACTCATTAATGCAGTTGGAGTGCTGGTTGTGGTATTGAGCGCAGGTATGTTAGTAGCAGCTCTTTGAGGATATACATGAGCACGAACAGCGGCTATGCGGTCTCGTTAAATATTCGCGGCAAAACCTGCTTGGTGGTAGGTGGGGGCAACATCGCACTGCGAAAAGCTGCGGGACTACTAAAAGCTGGGGGGAAAGTGCTCATCATTAGCCCAAATGCACATGAACGTATTCAGCAATGGGCAGCAGCGGAGCGATTGCACTGGATACAAACAGAATATCGCCGTGAGTATCTTATCCAATACCGCCCATTCCTAGTCATCGCTGCCACAGATTCCACAACTACCAATGAGCGCATAGCACAGGATGCGCAAGAACAACACATTCTAGTCAACGCTGTTCATGATGGGGAAATAAGCGATTTTCACAATTTAGCCACAGTGGAAAGTGGGCCGATAACACTAGGCATCGGGACAAATGGGCTAGCGCCAGTGTTAACCCGCTATCTCAAAACACAGTTGGCTGAATTTCTTGGGGAAGAATATGCGATATTGGCGCAATGGCTAGCGGAATATCGGGAACAGCTACAAACACAAGTTCCCAATCAAAACCAACGCGCCGAATATTTAGCGGCAATACCATTAGCAGATATTCTCAACTACCTGAAAACAGGTGATGAAGAGGCTGCATTAACGCTATTCCGGCAAGCAGTATTGAGGTCATCAGAGCTTTCATGAGTAAAGTAGCGCTAATTTTAGCAGGGCATGGCTCACATATCCGTCACCAGACCGCAGGCATTGTCTGGCAATATGTAGATCAACTGCGTCGTTTGGGCGTGGCACATGAAGTAACAGCCTGCTTCTGGAAAGAGCAACCCGCTTACTATGAAGTGCTGGATACTGTGACAGCGCCAGCCGTCGTTATTGTACCTGTGTTCCTCGCTGATGGTTACTTTATGAAAAGCGTCATACCTGCAGAATTGGGACTAGATAAAGCGTCGCACACTACATGGCGCTGCAAACAAACAGTTCATATCACACGGCCACTGGGTACGCACCCTGGTATGGCAGATATTATTCAAAAACGCACACAAGACGCGCTAAAAGTCACCGGCTTCCCTAAAGCGCAAACTGCCGTAGCGATTATTGGACACGGCACAAAACGTAACCAGCAGAGCCGCACCACAACACAGCGGCAGGTCGCCTTATTGCAACAAGCGGATATAGTGGCGGAAGTCCTAGATGCGTATTTAGATGATGAACCACCAATAGCGAGCATCTACCAACGAACACCAGCCCGACACATCATCGTTATACCGTACTTGCTGGCTGAAGGCTCTCATACAGCTATCGACATTCCGCAAGCACTTGAAGTGGCAGCACAGCAAGCCACTTCGAGAAAAGACACTTATTACACAGACCCTATAGGTATTGATGAGAACATCTACCAATACATTATTGACCTCGTACACGCAGCGGGGATGAAGCTATCCCCTACCCCAAGTAATGGTGAATGGGATAATTTCCCGCGTTATGGCCATCAAGCTTTCATTGATGCCGTACGCGAACAAGAATCAATGCAATTTGGCCAATTATTGGTCAACATGGCAGAAGTGCGCCCCATTGGTACTGAGCAAACGGATGTTATCAACGTGGAAACGCCAGAGACATTACGGCGCATAGTTCGGGAACAGCCTTTTCGCCCATTGGCAACAAGTGATGATTTGCCGCCAGGTTGGCGCTGTACTGTGCCCACTCCAGAAACTTTACCGGCGATAGTCGAAACGATTTATCCGGGCGCTATTGCAGCGTGGGCAAGGGCGAACGAGGGACAACTCTCGCCAGAGCCTTTTTCCGCCGCCATTGCGCGGCAAAAAGGAATGTTCCGCCAAGCAAAACACCTCACCAAAGAGGACATCCAAACTAACGTTGAGTTTATATGTGGTGGCTGCGTCCGCACACCATTATGGCACATCAATTCATCTGAAGGCGGCAACATAATCCCTTGCAAAGCACCATGCAATATGTGGTTGAGCAAGAGCATTGAGCGGGAAAGGACAAAGGCACAATGAGCAGCGGGAAAGTCTATTTAGTGGGGGCAGGCCCCGGAGATGCAGACCTCATCACAGTAAAGGGGTTACGCTTATTACAACGAGCAGATGTCGTCATTTACGATCGGCTAATTCCGGAAGCGTTGTTAACAGAAGTGCGGGCAGATGCTGAATTGATATATGCAGGCAAAGAACCAACACGCCATCGCTTGAGCCAAGACAAAATTAACGAACTGCTCATTACCCACGCCCTAGCAGGGAAAATGGTGGTACGGCTAAAAGGTGGCGACCCGTTCGTTTTTGGGCGAGGTGGAGAGGAAGCACTTGTCTGCTATGCAGCGGGTGTACCTTTTGAGATAGTGCCCGGCGTATCTAGTGTGTTTGCAGTGCCAGCATATGCGGGCATTCCGCTGACGCACCGTCATATAAGCTGCTCATTTACCGTCATTGCCGGACATGAAGCCCCCAATAAAGCCTTATCACAAGTGCAATATGAAGCAATTGCCCAAATGGGTGGCACGTTGGTCATCCTGATGGGCGTGAAAAACTTGCAGAGTATTGTAGAACGGCTCATTCAGGCGGGTTTAAACCCTGAAACGCCAGCAGCCATCATTGAATGGGGAACAACAGCACAACAGCGCGTTATTACGGCAGAAGTTCACGAACTCCCTCATCAAGCACAGCTCGCCAATATTCAACCACCAGCGACAACAATTATTGGCGAAGTTGTCACCCTACGGGATGAAGGGATGCGCTGGTTTGATGAGCAATTGCTCTCAACCCTACAACAATATGGAGGCGTTTAACATGAGTGGAGAAACGCCGCAAACATTTCAGGACATTATCCGCATCATCGGGCGTGGGAAAAAGCTACAACGCGACCTCACTCGTGAAGAGGCGCGGATAGCGATGCATTTACTGCTAATGGGGGAAGCAAGCCCAGCACAAATTGGTGCCTTTCTCGTCACAATGCGGGTAAAAGAAGAGACTATCGACGAACTGGCAGGATTTTTGGAAGCCATTCGCCAGCATATACGCTCCTTTGTCAATGAGCCAATAAGCGGGTTGGTTGACCTCGCTCTCCCTTATGATGGCAAAGCACGTAATTTACAAACAGGTATAGCAGCGGCGCTAGTTCTAGCCGCAGCGGATGTACCGGTGTTGTTACATGGCGCAGATAACATTCCAACTAAGGCGGGGGCGGCTGTTCTAAACACATTACGTGCTTTGGGCTATCCGGTGGATTTGCAAGCAGAGGTTGTGTGGGAGCATGTCCATCAATACAAATTTGGTGTGTTGAACATTAGCAACATCTTGCCGGCATGGGAAACACTAACACCAATCCGCCATGAATTTGGGTTGCGAACTTTATTAAACACCGTTGAAAAGCTCATTAACCCTGCTAAGGCAGATATTCACATCAGTGGCTTTTATCACGCCAGCTATCTCAACCGCTTAGCCCCTATTCTGCCCGGCAACATTAGCAACTGGGTTGTGCAAGGTGATGAGGGCAGCATTGATATACGCCCTGGCAAGAAAACACGGATTTATCGCGTGGTTGATGGGCAGATGCAAGAAATTATGATTGATACGGCGGCATTGGGGTATGAAGAAGAGCAACCTTTAGCCATAGCGCCAGAGCCAACATTGCATGCGCCTATATTGGCACAAGCACTACAAGGCGAAAAAGGCGCAGCGTACGACCAAATTGCGCTAACAGCAGGCATTTTGCTGTGGATGACGGGGCGATGTCGCAGCCAACAGGAAGGCATAACACTCGCTAAGGACGTGCTCGATACGGGCGCCGCTTATCAGTTATTAACTGAGCATAGACATAGCGTTTATTGAGGTTTCGAGGTAGAGGTGAATATGACCAAGCAAACATGGAAAGACATTTTACAAGATAAGATGCCGCCGCAATTGGCAGAAGAATATTCAGACCACATTTTACATGTAACAACCCGTCAAGACATCCAGCTACATTATGTTCAC
>DAOTWU010000632.1:0-3616 GCA_034435735.1 Anaerolineae bacterium
TACGCCCCTTTGGCATTGGCTCAACGACGGCCATACTCCACAGCGACGATGAAGCCCGTGACGTGCGTCACTGGTATATCGAAAACCAACGTGCGCTTGATGATGAAGGCTTTTCACCAAATCTCGCATCGCTCAACCTCAATGTGCGCACAGACACCGCCGAGGGCGGCAGCATCATCATACTCACCAGTGAGTGCGCCAGTAAGTAATTTAGCTAGCGGCGGGGGTCGCGGGCACAAATCAGGGCGATACCCCGCCTAACCGAGTGTGTAAGTAGGACAATATCATGAGCAAGCTACCCTTTTTAGAACGTATTCATCAGACAGACCGCCCACTACTAGGTGATGGGGCTATGGGGACGGTCTTACATGCGCGCGGCAATGTCGCCATTAACACCTGTTTTGATGCGCTCAATATCACCCAGCCAGAACTTGTACAGAGCATCCACGCCGATTATATCGCCGCTGGTGCAGAGCTTATCGAAACCAATACCTTCGGCGCGAACCGCTATAAACTCGCCGAGCATAAACTGCAGGACAAAGTGGCCGAAATTTGCCGCGCAGGTGTCGAACTTGCCCGCCACGCCATCGCCCAAAGTGGCCGCGAGGATGTCTATATCGCTGGCTCTGTTGGGCCATTAGGCCAACGCCTCAAGCCCTATGGTCGCATCACAACGGAGGAAGCGCGGCAGGCCTTTGCTGAGCAAATCGGCGCACTGGCAGGTGCTGGCGTCGATGTCATCTTGCTGGAGACGTTCGCCGACCACACCGAGGCACTGGAAGCGCTGCATGCCGCCCGCGAAGTTGCGCCGAATGTGCCCGTCATTGTGCACACGACCTTCTCCGCTGATGACCGCACCCTGCTGGGCTATGCGCCCGCCCGCGTCGCCAATGACCTGTATCGCGCTGGGGCAGATGTCATCGGGGTCAATTGCTCTGGCGGCCCGTCGCAAATTTCCCAGATTTTGCAGACCATCCGCCAAGCCGTGCCCGATGCGTTCATCTCCGCCATGCCCAACGCAGGCTTTCCGGAATCGGTTGGCGGGCGCGTGATGTTCCCCGCCACTGCCGACTACTTTGGCGATTACGCCCTGACGTTCAAAGCGCTGGGGGCGTGCGTCATTGGCGGCTGCTGTGGCTCTACGCCTGAGCATATCGCCGCGATGCGCGCCGCGCTTGATGACCCCAAACGCCCGTTGCCCATCATCCAAGTGCTGGATAGCAACGGCAAAGATGAAGATTATGTGCCCGCGCCGCCGACCTCGCTCAGCCAACGTTTGGCACGTGGCGAATTCACTGTCACTGTCGAGGTGGCGCCACCGCGTAGCTATGACGTAGAAACACTCGTCCAGCGTGCCCGCCTCCTGCGCGATGCTGGCGCCGATATTCTGAACGTGGCCGATAGCCCCACCGCACGGATGCGGATGAGTCCGTGGGCAGTTTGCCACATCATTCAGTCGCAAGTGGGCATCGAGACCGTGCTGCACTTCCCCACGCGCGGGCGCAACTTGCTGCGCATACAGGGCGATTTACTGGCCGCCCATGCCCTAGACCTGCGCAATTTGTTCGTCGTCATGGGAGACCCAACCCGCATTGGTGATTATCCAGATGCGATGGACAGTTACGACATCGCCCCCAGCCGCCTGATTGGCCTCATCAAGCACGAGATGAACGAGGGCGTTGATTTGGCTGGCAACAGCATCGGCAAGCCGACCAGCTTCACTGTTGGCTGCGCGCTGAACATGGGCGCGGATGACCTTGACCGCGAAATACGCATCTTGCTCAAGAAGCTGGAAAATGGCGCCGACTTTGCGCTGGGGCAGGCCGTATATGAGCCGTCGCGAGTAGAGCGCTTCCATGAAGCCTATCGCGCCACAACGGGCGAGGACTTCACCCTGCCTGTGCTTATGGGGGCTATCCCGCTTTATAGCCTGAAGCACGCCCGCTTCTTACATAATGAAGTGCCCGGCATCATCATCCCCGATAGCATCTTCAAGCGGTTGGAAGATGCCGGCGATGACGCCCCACAGGAAGGCGTACGCATTGCGCAGGAACTTCTAGCAGAGATGAACGGCCTCATTCAAGGCGCATACATTATCCCCGCTTACGGGCGCTATGACCTCGCCGCGCAAGTCGTCGATGCTGTCGCACATGGGATACCCCGTCCGCCAGCAGAAGCGACACCCGTCCTAGAGCAATAACGAAGCAGGGGGCATCACTCGCCCCCTGTAACATCTACTCACCAAGCCACTATATCCACGCAACAGACCAATTGGACATATTTGGTATAATGCTGTTAAGTCCAATTCTGACGAAACATGATACAGTGAATAGTGGGTACTAAATTTCTCACATTTAACGGCCATTACAGATATGGAGGCGGCCATGCATACACCGCCCAATTTATCGATTACGCTTGACCGCGATGGTGAAGAGCCGATTTATCGCCAACTCATCCGCCATATTCGTATGCAGATTGAGAGCGGCTCTTTACCCGCTGGCACTCGCCTACCCGCCAGCCGCGATTTAGCCCGACAGCTCAATATCAGCCGCATTAGTGTAGTGAATGCTTACGCCGAGTTGCGGGCAGAAGGCTATCTTAGCGCCCACGCCGGGCGGGGCACATTTGTCGCCAAAGATGGCAATGGCGATAATAACGGGCATCGCTCTGCTAGTGGTAACGACGGGCAAACGCCCTCTGCGCCAGACCAATCTATCCGCGACTTGCACAAACTAGCGCGTAAGCCTGGCGTCATTAACTTTAGCTATGGTGCGCCACCCTCAGAATTTTTCCCAATGATTCAATTGCGCGAGGCGATGAATATCGTGCTGGAGCAAGATGGCGCTGCTGCCCTGAATTACGAAATGCCAGAGGGTTACTTGCCCTTGCGGATGACCATCCGTGATTATGTGCGCGCTTTGGGCATCAACACCAAAGCCGACCATATTCTCATCACCGCTGGGGCACAACAGGCGATAGACCTCATCGTGCAATCGCTCCTCAGCGAGGGCGATACTATCGTCACCTCTAACCCAACATATATTGGCATTATCGACATCGCCCGCACCCGTCGCGTTCACCTGCACGGCATCGAGAGCGATGACGAAGGCATCCGCATCGACCATCTGGAAAATTACCTGCTAGAGAATTCACCCAAACTCATTTACGTACAGCCAACTTTCCAGAACCCGACGGGCATCGTCATGCCCATGCACCGCCGCCGCCAACTCATCAACCTTGCCAATGAGTACAAAGTGCCCATTGTAGAGGATGGTGTTTATCAGGAGTTTCACTTTGAAGGCGACCCGCCGCCACCGCTGAAAGCATTGGATGAAAACGACATGGTTTTACATGTCAATGCTTTCACTAAAATGCTCCTGCCGGGTATGCGCATTGGCTATATCATCGCCAACAATCACCACTTTGAGCGGCTGGTACAGGTAAAGCGCGCCGCCGACATTTCCACATCGTCATTCAACCAGCGCGTGATTTACCGCTTGCTGCGGCGGGGCGTCATCGCCCAACAGCTAGAGCGCAACATGCGCGAACTGAAGCGCCGCCGCGATGCTGCCTTAACTGCGGCGGAGGAACATTTGCCGCCCGGCACTTGCTGGAA
>DAOTWU010000633.1:0-3359 GCA_034435735.1 Anaerolineae bacterium
TCGGCCTCATGCTTGAGCAAAACAGTGAGCGTATTCTCTAGGGTGTTGCGATCTAAACTATCGGCATTGAGCATGACGAGTGCTCGCGCCCAATCCAGCGTTTCCGAGACGCTTGGGTTCTTCTTCAAATCCAGTTCCCGCAGGCGCTGCACCACTTCTACCGCTTGCTCGGCTAGTTTTGCGCGCAATTCTGGCACGCGCATCCGCACAATTTTCAGCTCGGCTTCACGGGTCGGATAATCAACAAAGAGATAGAGACAGCGGCGCTTGAGCGCTTCAGAAAGTTCGCGGGTGTTGTTGCTAGTGAGGAAAACGGTCGGGTGATGTTTGGTCTTAATTGTGCCTAGCTCTGGTATAGATACCTGAAAATCGCTGAGCACCTCTAGCAAAAAGGCCTCAAACTCGGCGTCGGCGCGGTCAATTTCATCGATGAGCAGCACAACAGGTTCGTCGGCGAGGATGGCCTGTAACAGCGGGCGCGCCAATAGAAAACGCTCGCTGAAGAAGACATCTTCTTCCTGTGCCAAGCGGTCAGCGGCTTCGCTCAATGTCGTGGCGCTCTCTAGTATGTCACTGAGCTTATCGCGCAGCAGCTGGGTATAGAGCATTTGCTTGGCGTATTCCCATTCGTAAAGTGCTTTGCTCTCATCCAGCCCTTCATAGCACTGCAAGCGGATGAGCCGTTTGCCACTAGCGCCAGCCCATGCTTTGGCCAGCTCCGTTTTACCCACACCAGCCGGGCCTTCCGCCAGCAGCGGTTTGCCCAGCTTATCAGCCAGGTACATCACCGTAGCGATTTCATCTGTTGCGATATACTGTTGTTGCGCCAGTGCCGATGTCACCTGGCCTACATCATTGAACATAATCACTCCAGTTCATCACTTTTCAAACGTACATACTCTTTCAGTATACGCGCTTTTTGTCACATAAGTGTAACCAAACAGGATTGGTTTTATGAGAAAGTGAGTATAAGTTAAAAATCCGTTCGAACAGCTTGCGAAACAAACTTTTTTATCATAATATATAGATTGATGATTCATGTGGTGTTCTAGATATGTAAATACATATTTTAGAAGGCTGATTGAACATCTCGCGCTATAGGGCTAAGCGCGTGGGAATCTCCCATGTTTAACCCCTAAACGCTTAAGGTTACTTAAGATAGCCCATAGTAGGCCGGGAGTTATCAGCACGCTTAAAACTTCCCCCCAGTAACATCTACAATCATGAGGAAAAGACCGGCCTATTGGCGCGGGCAGGACCACCAACTGCCCGTGCTATTTTTATGTGTGAAGCCACTGTGTACAATGCCCCACTTGCGCATAGAAAAATGAATACATATATAATGGAATTATCGACTAGTTTTAAAAGGGGATGCTTCAATGAAACGTGTTTTATTTGTGTTCTTCTGTGTTGTGCTTGTGCTGGCTGCTTTACCGGTGGCGGCGCAAGAGACGATTAGTGTCGGCAGCGTTGTAGAAGGGGATTTGGGCGCAGAGTCTGAGGTTGTTTACCAACTTACGCTGGAAGCTGGACAGGGCGTCTTGATTAACCTGAACTCGGCGGACTTTGATACCACTTTAGAGGTGCGCAACCTGGCCGGAATGACACTGCAATATAACGATGATTCTTCCTTTGGTACAGATTCGCAATTGGCCTTTGTTGCCCCAGAAAGCGCGGCCTATCAAATCGTGGTCAGTGGCTTCAAATATAACGATAACGGCCACTACCAGTTGAGTGTCCAGAATTTGACGACGCAATCGCTAACTTTCAATACACCAGTTTCTGCTACGTTCAGCGATGAAAGCCCGATTGCAGTTTTCACCTTTGAGGGCACGGCGGGCGATGTCATTTCTGTATCTGCCCAAAGCGATGGCTCGCTAGATACTTATATGACGCTCTTAAGCCCTGATGGCAACGAACTGGCCTATAACGATGATAGCGGTTCTTCATACGACCCTGCGATTAGCAAGCAGCCGTTGCCTGTTGATGGCATTTATACGGTGGTTGTTGAACCCTACTCTAGTGGAGATGCGGGGGAAATCTCTGTTACATTAGAACAAGCGCAACTCGCCTCATTGGATGGTGGACCGGTGATGGTTGATTTAAGCCAGACCTATGTTGACCGCGTCAGCTTCAACGCGCAGGCCGATACCGCCTATCGCTTCACTGTCCGCACTGTGGGCGGCGAGGAAGGCAACCCCTCTGTAAGTTTCATCTCCGATGATTACACCTTGCCATATGTTAGCGGTAGCAACGTGATTGAGATGTCGTTCGTATATCGTGCAGCAGAAACTGGATTGATGCTAGTGGAAGTTAGCGATTACTTCGGTGCGGCATACGAAATCTCTGTGACACCTGCCGAGTAAAATCTCTGCACAGGAGAGGTGAAAGGCCTCTCCTGTTGTGTATATCTACGTGTATATTCATGGATTTATGTGCCCCTTCGCAACTTTAGCCAAATTGTGGCGTATAAATGATTAAAGGGATGAAGGGGAATATGAGCGATTGTCCGTTGTGCTTACAAGGAGTTTTTGGATGCGTCGTATAACCCTAATGTTCTTTTTAATAGTTGCGCTCATGCTAACCCTATCAGTGTCTGCTTCAGAGCTGAGTGCAGTCGATGATTTGGCGGCTTTAGCTCGCTATGCGCCAGAAGATTCTGTTTTGTTCGCAGCTATGCGTATTGATGATGAATTCATCGATACGATGCAAGCAATGCAAGCGCGCACGAATGAATTGTTGAGCCAGATGATGCCTTTTGGCGGAACTGAGCAATTGAACATTCGTGACATACTTGACCAAGCCGCGATGGAGGCCTTTGGCGGTAGCTTTGCAGAAGCGGTGCGCCCGTGGTTGGGTGACCATATGTCGATGGCTATCGGTGCAGTGGATGCGAGTGAACCCGGCGTTGTCGTGGCCATAGAAATCACGGATAAGGCCGCTACATTAGCCGCGCTACAAAGCTTGCCTAATGTACCAGAACCTGTTGAAGGGGCGAATGGCTTCACTATTTTCGAAGGCGAGAGTATGGGGCCAGATTTGCGTAATGGCTTGGTTGCCGTTGGTGATAGTGTCATTCTCATCACCAATATCTTCGATAGCATTCCGCAAGAGCCGCCGTCAACTTTGGCAGAATCAGACGTATTCCGTAATACGCTCAGCCAATTGCCCGAACCCTCATACTGGGGCATTGCCTATTTAGACTTGCCACTGCTCTTGAAGGCGATGCCAGACCCCGATAGTGAAATGCTGCGGGACTATGTCACGGCCAACTATGGGCCAATGGCCATTGGGGCATCATTGCGTAATTCGCGGGTGTCGTTGATGGATATTGTTCAGACGACGACCCAGCAAGGCGC
>DAOTWU010000634.1:0-2357 GCA_034435735.1 Anaerolineae bacterium
GCCCAATATGGCACAAGTGCAAGCCAATGCTCATTTTGAACAACGATACGCTCTTCGCGTTCAATCTCAAGTTGAGCATAATCAACCAATAATGGTCTGCCAAACTCTTCGAAGTAAATACGTTGCTGGTGATGTTCACGAGCTGGCTCATTGGGGAGAAAATCGCTCGCCCAAATTTGGCCATGTGGGTGCGGGTTACTTGCGCCCATTTGCGCACCTTTGTTTTGGAATACTTGTACCCATTGATAGATTTCGCCTAGTTCGGTTACTTGCCCAGCCCATAAATCTACTACTTGCCGAATTGTAGATAAAGGCATTTCCGGCAGTGTAAGGTCATGGCGAGGCGAATAGCAGATAACTCGGCACGTTCCCCGCACGCTGTGGTCTTTGAAGAGCGGATGGTCACTTGAATGAGATGGTGTGTCTGGCAAAATAGCCGCAAAATCGTTGGTGAATACATAAGTTTCGGTATAGTCAGGATTTTTAACGCCACCTGCGCGCTCATTACCTGGGCAAAGATAGCATTTTGGGTCGAATTCTGGGCGTCGCTGGTTATTCACTGTATCTACTTGCCCCTGCCATGGACGCTTTGTCCGATGGGGAGAGACAAGCACCCATTCTCCTCTTAGCGGGTTATAGCGACGGTGTGGGTGTTCAGTGGGGATAAATTGCATGTTTTTGCTCCTTCAAAATAATATAAAGGGCGTTTTCGTAAATGTAACGCAGCTCATTGGCTAAAACACTGAAGAATAAGTGACAATCTCATGCCATATTTGGATAAAATCTTTTCAATACAATAGTTAAGCGCTTAACTCTGATTAAAAGTATACCCTGAATTAATGCTTTGATAAAGTCACTTAAATTTGTTCTATTTTGCATTACAGAAAGTGGCGTGATGATTGGTGTTGCGCCATAATATTGGCCATGACGTTATTATGAGAGGTGCTGATATATGAGTATACCCATAGGGATTGCGGGTGTTGGAACTTATTTCCCGAAACACATAGAAACAGCAACAGATTTAGCCCCATTGATGGATATACCAGAACACGTTTTACGTGAAAAAATGGGGATTAAACAACGGCATGTGGCTGGCCCAGAAGATACTATTACCTATATGGCCACACAAGCGGCCTGTAATGCTATTGAATCTGCTGGCATATCTCCTGAGCAGATAAAGCTGATTATTTCGCACGGTAGCCAGCATAAAGACCATCTCGTTTGGAATAGCGCCGGTAAAATCCAGGATAATATTGGTGCGGTAAACGCCTACGCTTTTGAACTGTATGCAGTTTGTGCTGCTGCGCCTATTGCATTACATGCAGCACGCGGGATGATGTTAGCTGACTCCCGATTAGATTATGTTTTGCTCACAGCCGCTAGCCGTGAAAACGAGCTTATTAACTTCAAAAACCAACGTACCCGCTTTATGTTCAATTTTGGCGCTGGAGCTGGCGCTTTTATCTTGCAACGTGGCAGCAGACGCAACCAAATTATGGGTATGTCCGCCTTAACCGATGGTAGCCTTAGCGAGACGGTTTATTTAACTATGGATGCCGTTGGAGATACTGGACGTGAGTACACTGGTGATTTACGCGGGCTATTAGATGTTCGTAATGGCGAGTATATGGCGGAACGCTTAGGCGCGGTATCGCTACAAAATTTCGTCAAAGTGATACGCGAAGCTGTTGATGAAAGCGGTGCATCTTTGAGTGATATTGCATTTTTAGGCATTACGCATATGAAGCGTTCTTTTTATCACCAAATTTTAGACGAAATAGGGTTAACCCCAGAACAATCAGTTTATCTAGAAGATTATGGCCATGTGCAAAGCGCTGACCAAGCAATAGCACTAGAATTAGGCTTACAGCAAGGGAAAATCAGAGACGGTGATTTAATCGTGCTTGCTGGTGCAGGTACGGGGTATACCTGGAGTGCAATTGCAGTTCGTTGGGGAGAATCATGATGATAATCGACAAGGCTTTTCTGTACGTCGCTGTGCAATTTTTTCTTTTTAGCGCACATCTTTTAGCCGCACTTTTGCTCCCTAATAGCACATCAAGTGTATTGCGCGTTATTGGGCTTGCTATCGCTGTTTTAGGGGCATTGCTTGTCTTTATTGCCATTGGTGAGCATGGTCGGGTCAATAAAGATTTACCGAATGCTGTTCCGACACCCAAATCCTCCGCAGAGCTTGTTCAAAGCGGGCTTTACCGCTGTATCCGACACCCAATTTACACTGGCGTATTAGCGGCTTTTGGTGGAATAACCTTATATAGCGGACATTTAGCTGTAGTGGTGCTTTGGTCTATTATGGTTATATTTTTCACCCTAAAATCCCGTTTTGAAGAGCAACT
>DAOTWU010000635.1:0-2545 GCA_034435735.1 Anaerolineae bacterium
GCTGCTGAACAGTTCATCGGCGAAGGCGCGGACGTTATCTTTGGCGCGGGCGGCCCAACCGGCACCGGCGGTATTTTGGCTGCTGCTGCTCAGGGTGTTTGGGTCATCGGTGTTGACCAAGATGAATATGTCACCAGCTTTGGCGAAGGCGAGACCGAAGGCGCCGAGTTCGTCATCTCCAGCGCGATGAAGCGCGTTGACCAAGGTGTCTATGACATGATTGCCGCACTGGCCGAAGGTCGTTTTGAAGACTTCCCCGGTGGTGGTATGTATGTCATGGGTGCGGCTGAAAATGGTATCGGTTTAGCGCCGAAGCATGATGCAGATGTGCCCGATGAGGTTTACGAAGCGCTTGATGAAATCTTCGAAGGTCTGGCCAGCGGCGAAATTGACACCGGTGTCGATCCCGTGACCGGCGAACTGAAGTCGGACATGGAAGACATGGGTGGCGAAGACATGGGTGCCGAAATGACGCCAGAAGCCACCGAAGAAGCCGAGAGCAGTGACGGCTAAACGCTGCTAAGTTCAGCACAAGGAAAGCCCTGCCAGTTGATGGTGGGGCTTTTTTCATTTGGGGCAGTGGGGCAGGGGATTAGCGCTGCTTGAAGCGCTGGCGCAAATCGTCGAGGGTGATGGCGGTGAAATCTGGGATGTTGAGATGGGCGGTGGTGGGGGCGTCTTGTCCGATGCCGACGGTGAAGAAGCCACCAGCGAGCGCGCCTTGTACACCAGCTGCGCTATCTTCAAACACGATGGCCGCGGCTGGTGAAACGCCCAGTGCACCAGCAACCCACAGGAAAATATCCGGCGCGGGTTTAGAGCGGACAACGCAAGTGCCATCGCCAATAATGGTGAAATAGGTGGTGAGCTGGAGGCGCTCTATGACTTGACGGGCGGCGCGGCTGGATGAAGCGACGGCGAGTTTGAGCTGGGCAGCTTGGGCGGCTTGTAGGAGGGGGCGCAGGCCGGGGAAGCAATCTTTGGGGGAGAGGTCGGCGATGGCTTCGGTGATGTATTGGCCTTTGCGCTGCATCCAATCGCGCAGGGCGTCATCATCTAGGGGGCGGTTGGCGCTGGCGAAGATGTGGCGAATGCTGGCTTCTCTGGTGAGGCCAAAAACGGCTTTCATGGTGTCGTGGGTGAAGGGGATGTTATATTCATCGGCGAGGCGCTTCCAAGCGCTATAGTGCAGCTGGCTAGTTTCGGCGATGACGCCATCCATGTCAAAAATGAGGGCGCGAAGGGCGGGTGTGTAGTTGGGCATAATCGCTCTGTGTAGGTTGCTGGCTAATTTCCAGCGGCCATTATAAATGAAGCCCCCAGCATGTGCTAGATGGGGGGCTTTGCTTTTCCCCATCATAATCCGCCGTGGGGTTGGATGAAGGCCTCGACTTCGGGCATGGTGGGCATGAAGTTGGCGCAGCCGTGTTTCGTCACCACAATCGCGCCGCAAGCATTGCCCAATCGCGCCGCTTTATGCCAATCCCAGCCCTGCACATAGCCATACAAGAAGCCCGCCGCGAAGGCATCGCCCGCGCCCAAGATGTTATACACCTCGACGGGGTAGCCATCGGCGATGATGGTCTCTTCCCGCGTGTGGACTGCTGCGCCCTGTGCGCCGCGCTTTTCGACGACGGCCTGCGCGCCATAGCCCAGCAGCGCTTGAATGGCCGTTTGGACATCGCCGCTGACGTGCGTATCGGAGACCTGCGAGTGCTCTAGGCGCATTTGCTCCGGGTCTTGCAGCATGGCGGCGTTCAGTTCATCCTGCGTGCCGATGACAATATCCACCAGCGGCATGATGGCGCGGATGGCCACCCCGAAGGCGCGCGGGTCGTGCCATTGGTCGGGGCGGAAGTCAATATCGAGGACGACGGGCACACCGTGGCGGCGCGCTTGCTCGGCGGCGAAGAAGGTGGCGCTGCGCGATGGCTCTCGGCTCAGGTTGGTGCCGGCGAATTGGAAGACACGGCTTTCGGCGATGGGCGCGGCCAGCACGTCATCGATGGTCAGTTGAATATCGGCGCAGTTATCGCGGTAGTAGACCAGCGGGAACTTATCGGGCGGCTCGATGCCGAGCACGACGGCGCTGGTGCGGTAGCCGTCTTTGCGGGGGATGAAGCGCGTCTCTACCCCCTCGTTATTGAGGAAGTGGAGCACAAAATCGCCGACCGGGTCATCGCCGACGGCGGTCAGCAGGGCGCTTTTTAAGCCCAGCCGCCGCGCCCCGACGCAAATATTGGTGGGCGAGCCGCCAACATAAGCCGCGAAGCTCTGAATGTTGGTGAAGGGCGCGCCCACGTCGTTGGCGTACAGGTCAATTGAGCTGCGCCCCATGTTGATGATGTCATAGCGGGTCATGGTTTGCTCCTGTAGTGTCTCGTTGGCCAGCGCTCAGCAGAGGGTTATTGCCCCTTCTATTCTTCTTCCCACCATCGCCGCCGTCGTTGAATTAGCTGAAATTCCCTGAAGAAAAGTTCATAAAAAATAAACGAATCCCCATATTTTTCTTCTAGCCAGTTTTTTACGACATTTCTTGCTTTTG
>DAOTWU010000636.1:0-3355 GCA_034435735.1 Anaerolineae bacterium
TAAAGTATCCAGCCGCGCCACTTGTTGTGGAAATCTTAAACCCATTTGCGCCATTAGACGCATCTTCACAGTTGTTGGTCGCTCTTCACATACGATGAGTTCTGTTTTAATGCCCGCATCCGCGAGAGTTTGTTGTAAAAAATGTGCCGCGCTGTCGTCACCAATGAGGCCAATCTGCACGGCAGTGCTTCCTAATGCAGTGATATTGGCGGCAGGGTTAGCTGCACCGCCAGCAATATGCCGTCTAGACACAAATTCTAGTACAGGGATAGGCGCTTCACGGCTAAGGCGGGTGGTGTTGCCAGTGATATATTCATCGAGGATAACATCACCAATGACGATAACCCGATGCCCACCTAATTTTTCCACAACTGTTCTGAGCTGCTCACGCATGATTAGTCATCCGTATTGTGCAGGCGCACAGGCTTACTATTGATGTTGAAGTGTTCCCCAACAACTTGTAGCGCTCGCTGGGTAAATTTGGATAAATCCGCCCAATCTGGAGAGCTTCCTAAATTGAGATGTCCATGCCCCGGAAACACGCCCAGAAAATGTGAGCCAGAATTACTGAATTGGCTAATTTCTGCTGCGACTGCAAACATTGGCTCTGGCAACATATAGGGTTCTTGCGGGTCTAGTACATGTACAAAGAGTACGTGCGCATATTGTACATACCCTGTTGCTTCGCAATCAGTGAATACGGTGACCAAGAGAGGGCCAACCATATAGGTATCGACATGTCGAGCGTTGACGATATTCGGTAGATACATTGTGTGATATATCCTCATTTCTCGCCGCGCAAAAGGACGGCTATCACAAATCGTGGCAATCTCAACATACGTCCAATCCGCCATGGTTGTTTATACAGGCGGTATAACCATTCTAAACCTGCGTTGCGCATCCACAAGGGTGCACGTGGTACGACACCAGCAATGAAATCAAATGCCCCACCGACACCCATCGCCATTTTGACATGCAACCGCGCCGCATTTCGCGCTATCCATTTATCTTGCTTTGGCGCGCCATACGCTACAAATAGAATATCTGCCCCGCTGCGGTTAATCATCTCTACAATACTATCTTCTTCTTCTGGGGCAGGGCTACCCGCATAGACGCCTGCTATTTGCAGCTTGGGATAGCGTTCTTGGAGAATCTCGGCAGTACGTTGGGCGATGCCCTCTCCCGCACCTAAAAGAAATAGCTTCCAGCCTTTTTCTGCCGCTTTTTCAGCGATAATTGGCACGCCATCAGAACCAGTGACGCGCTGTGGTAGGTGTTTGCCTAAACGCCGTGCCGCCCATAGCAGCCCAACGCCATCTGGTACACATAAGTCTGCACGCTCTAGAATATGGCGGAAGTTGTCATCTTTTTGCGCCACCATGAGAAATTCGGGATTGGTGGTGCAAACATGGTGAAAGCGCCCGCTGTGTACCCATTCATCAATATACGTAAGCCAATCCTCATATGTGATGGCATCAATTGGTACACCTAAAATACGTATACGGTCATGTGAATAATTACGTTGTTGTGGGTTGTGCGTTGGTAGATGCGTTCCCTTGATTTGCCCGTTTACTATCCCTTTTGCCGCATTCACCACTTGCGATGGAGTGATGGTTTTCATGCAGGTTCTTGCTGCACAGCCCTCTCTCAGGCCGATATGGTGCTTCACATAGCTACAAGGGCTACATTCCGCCCCGCTATGGAGCACAACTAACGTGCCTTCTGGCGTCCAGGGATGCCATGCTTGGTAATTGCTTGGGCCAAATATGGTGATGGTTGGTGTGCCTGCTGCTGCTGCGATATGGCCAACGCCACTATCTGCGCCGATAAACACATCTGCCGTTTTCAGTAATGCTGCTAATTGGCGTAAAGTCGTTTGCCCGCTTAAGTTCACAATGGGAACATCTGCCATTCGCTGCACAATGTCTGCATGGTCATTTTCTGTTCCCACCAGCACAATGTCTGCATTGAGTTCGCGATGCAGTTCTTTTGCCACTGTTGCAAAATGCTCGGCTGGCCAACGTCTAGCAGGGCTATATCCGCCGCTACCAGGGTGAATAATAATACGTGGCGCTTCTCCCTTGTGCAGAATAGATTCATTTTCGCTGGCTATTGTGAGGGGGCGCGGTTCAGTCTTTGCTCCTAATAACCCAACTAGATTGAGCCAGTATTGTGCTTGGTGCATCGCGCCAAATCCGTTATCTGGCAGGCGATGTGTGAGAAACCAGCCGTTGCCATTATCTAGCCCGATGCGTTGCTTCGCCCCACAGAGCCAGCCGATAAGCGCAAACTTCAGTGTTCCAGCTTTCAATGTGAAGTGGTGAAAGTAAACCACTGTGTCATAATTCAAGTGCCTCAGCCGCTTAAGATTGGCTGGTGAGAAAAAAGCATAAGAACTATTGAAGCCATTTCTATCTAGTGCGATGATTTCATCAACTAACCCTATGCCTTCAATAATTGATATGGTGTGACTAAGCGTCAGCAAACCAATATGCGCATTAGGATGCGCTTCTCGTAAGGCAGCCATGGCTGGTGTGGTTAGGATGAGGTCGCCAATATCGGCGAGTTGGACGAGTAGGATGCGTTCGTTCATGCGCGGTATTGTGCTATGCAGGTTTGTGCTTGTACAGGTCTAAGCCTGCTCAAAAGCTTGAAAAACTGCTTGCGCGGCTTGCTCCCATGTGAATTGCCGTGCTTGTTCATATCCTTGCTGTTGGAGGGTTTGCCTTAGGGATTTGTCGCTAGCTAAGCGCGCCATGCTTTCAGCAATTGCCTGTGCGTCTAATGGGTTTACTAGTAGCCCCGCTTCCCCAACAAGTTCTGGCAAGCTAGATGTATTGCTGGCTAAAACGGGCGTACCACAGTGCATAGCCTCTACCGCAGGAAATCCAAAGCCTTCGTAGAGGCTGGGGAATACTAACGCAACGGCATTTTGATATAGCGCCCCTTTATCTACTTCATCCACGTAACCAATTAGATGCACATTAGTCACGCCTTCTATCCATTGCTCATCATAAAGCCAGCCTTTGCCGCCAGCTAAAACCAGCCCTATATCCTCCGATGGGTTACTTTGTTGCCATAGCCTATAAGCTTGTACTAGACGCTGAATGTTTTTTCGTGGTTGTAATGTGCCGATGAAAAGGAAGTAACGCTCTGGTAATTTATAGCGTTTTTTTACTGCCCCAAAATCGCTGATAGTTGGTGGCTCTACACCAGGATAAACCACGTGGATTTTTTCCCTGCTTATGCCATAGTGCTGCTGCAAATCCTTTGCAGTGGCGATACTATCGGCAAAAACCACATGCGCCCGACGAGCACTATAGGCGGTTGTCAAATCTAAATAGAGCCGCTGTTT
>DAOTWU010000637.1:0-1841 GCA_034435735.1 Anaerolineae bacterium
TAAATGTACTCGATTTGTAGCGCGGTGGGCTTGGGCGATTTGTCCTCGCTCTCTTCGCGCCATTCGAGGGCGTTTTCCAGCTCGCTACCGATGAGCAAATAGCTTTTATCGCGCCCGTTGTGCTCCCATTCTTTGGCGCGGGTCAACAGGCGCGTATGCTCGCGGACATAGCTCAAGTCAGTATCAATCGCGGTCAGGAGCTTTTGCAGCGCTGCGGAAAAATCGTGCTGGTCGGTGAAGTATATCCAGTTATGTGAGTGAATGGCGGGGTGGATCATCTCTTGGTCTAGTTGCGATATTTCGCGATAGAGCAAGGGGATAAAGCGCTTATTATGGTCGATGGCATACTGAATTTCATCGCGGCAGACCGTTGATTTGACTGAATCTGGGCTGATGACGAAGACGAATGTATCGGTTGCGTCGATGGCGCGTTGTATTTCCGCCCACCAATCAGCCGTTGGTGGGATGTCTTCCCAATCTACCCAAACATCGCGCTCCTCGGCGGCGAGGGCATCATATAAACGGTGAACAAAATCAGAATCGCGGCGGGAATAAGAGACAAAAACATCACTCATAGTGTTGGCTCGTGTCAATGAAATAGTTAGACATCATTTTAACCGATTATAAACGAACTTGCGAAAATAGGAGGATGATGCAAATTGGGGCTATAACTCAAAAGGGCGGCCTAATGTTTAGACCGCCCTGTGTGTTGGGTTAGGGTTATTGCGCTTCTGGGGGTGTTGGCTCGTCGTTGGTGGCGTGCCCATTGCTCAAGGCGCGGGTTTGCCGCTGTTGCATGGCGGTGACGATGCCGATGAGGCGGCTTTGATTTTCGATGAGTTCGGTCAATAAATCGACCTTACGATGCAAGTCAGCGATTTCTACTTCGTTCTTCAAATTGACCTCGAAGTCATTACGGGCGACGAGGCGGTCTTTCTCCGATTGGCGGTTCTGTGACATCAGGATGACGGGCGCTTGTAGCCCAGCCAGCGTGCTCAATGCCAAGTTGAGCAAGATGAACGGGTACGGGTCAAAAGCGCGCTCTGGCCCTAGATACAGGTTCGCCCCCATCCAAAAGGCCATGAAAATCAAGAACAGGATGATGAACGTCCAACTACCAGCGAAGTTGGTCAACTTATCGGCGATACGCTGGCCAAAGGTGGCGTTGGCTTCAATCTCTTCATAGACATCATCGGCGACGGGCAGCGGGCGCAAGTCTTCAATGAGGCTTTGCGCCTGTGGGCTGAGCAGGTTGTCGATGTCGTCGATTTCATCAATGAGCGAATCGATGTAGGCTTCCATTTCCTCTTCGCTCATGCCATTGAGGCGGTTCAACAGTTCTGCTGCGTTCATATTACACCTCCCCACAGGGTGCTATTGGGCACACGCAACAACGCTGCGGCTGCCGCGCGGGCCATTAACGGGTAGTTTGAAAATGGGGAGCCGTCTGGCGATAACAGGGGCGTCACACATCCCCTTTATCGCCACATGCAGAACTGCTGAAGAGGAGAAAAGGGGTTATGCGTCGCTTCTGTTACCGCCGTTGGTACTAGAGGGCGGCTCCGATGATTCGGTTTTACGTCGCATTATTGACTTGAACCTCAAATCTGTTTGACAGATAAGCGAACCCCAATTGGGGCTACAGCTTTATTATACGCCTATTTTGGCGTTGTGGGATGATGAATTTTGTGAATTTTTTGAAACTCAGCCCCCGCGTTTGCGCTTCATTTTGCCCTCAGTAACGCGGGCGTATTGCCCCAGTAGATGCGCCTGCGAGGGAATTGCCAGCGCCAACATCGCCACCCATCCCAAACAGGGGATAATCACCAGAAAGCTCAGCA
>DAOTWU010000638.1:0-2159 GCA_034435735.1 Anaerolineae bacterium
TGCGCTGGGCTAGCTTCGATTTAGTGTTTTTCGATTGCGATAGCACACTGTCTACAATTGAAGGTATTGATGAGCTTGCTAAGTTAAAAGGCAAAGAATGGCGCATCGGTGTACTTACTGATAAAGCCATGAATGGTGAATTAGACCTCGCCGAAGTATATGGCAAACGCTTGAAAGCCATTCGCCCAACACGTGGCCAGCTTAAAGCGGTTGAAGAGCGCTATTGGCAAACGCTAGTTCCTGATGCCGCAGAAGTGATTGCCGCTTTACAGTTCCTCGGCAAACAAGTTTTCATCATTAGCGGCGGCCTTATCGATGCTGTGAAAGGTTTTGGCCGCCGTCTTGGTGTGCCTTTAGATAACATTCGCGCGGTAGAACTGGAATATAACGAACTCTCTGGCGAATGGTGGCGCTATCATGAGCCACAAACCCGCCATTCCCAAACCTATCTTGATTACAACGAAGGGCCGCTCACTGTCACAAGTGGTAAGCCAGAGATTATCGAAGAGCTTTCCCGTGATAAACATGGTCGCCGTTTGATGGTTGGCGATGGCTCATCAGACCTGGCTACGCGCGACAAGGTGGATTTATTCGTTGGGTTTGGGGGTGTTGTTGCCCGCGATAAAGTGCGGGAAGAATCTGAAGTTTTCATATCTAGTGCATCGATTGCCCCAATCCTAGCGCTTGCTGGTGGGCCGTCGGGCTATGCCCGCGTTCAGGGAACACCGCATGAAGAAGTCTTCCGCCGCGCCATTGCCATATCGCTAGACGGTGGTTTAACATTCCACAACGATGAATTACGTCGAACCTTCGAACAAGCATTTCACATGGAGTGATTATGACAGCAGCAAACGGTCACGCTAAAGGCAGCTTCTCGGCCATCATCTTTGATATGGATGGCTTACTGGTGAATTCAGAAATTGTCTGGCATCAGGTTGAAGTAGAAATGTTGGCAGAGCGTGGCCATGTATATACGGATGATGTGCGCGCTCAAGTTGTCGGGTTGCGCCTTGATGCTTTTTTCGAGAAGCTCAAAACTTTTTATAACCTTGCCGAAAGTATTGAAGAGCTAAGTGCAGAGCTGGTCAAACGGTTTATCAGCCGCATTCCTGCACAGGTAGAAGTCCAACCTGGCGCTCATGAAATCGTGAATTGGGTCGCTGCACAAGGAATACCTACCGCCATTGCATCCAGTTCGCCGATGGCCATTATTGATGCTACCGTTGCACACATGGGCTGGGATGATATTTTCACCATTCGTTGCTCTGCAGATGATGATGCACTGGGCAAGCCCGCCCCAGATGTTTATTTGCGTGCTGCCCGTCTTTTACATGTTGAGCCACAAAATTGCCTGGCATTAGAAGACAGCCCAACAGGTGCACGTGCCGCAGTTGCCGCAGGCATGACCTGTTTCGCTGTGCCAGATGCGACCCATACTTCGGCAGCGGTATTTGCAGAGATTACGCCTTATGTATACCCGAACTTACATGCGGTATTGGTAGATTTGCAGCAGCAAATGGCTGGATGATAGATACATAAATACACAGGTGGGAGAGGCGCACATTGAATCCATATCACATTGTCATCGCTACCGAATTGACCGATGAGAGCATGGCATTACTGAAATCGGCATCGGATGTAACGATGGAAGTTGTAACCCCAACGTTGCCAGTCGTTCGTGCCGCTTTGAAGAATGCGCATGTTTTGATTGCGCGGGAAGAAGTGCCCGTCGATGCCTCGTTATTGGATATTGCGCCTCAGCTCAAAATTATTGGGCGTCCTGCCATTGGTTTGAATGGCATTGATATTGAAGCCGCCACAGCACGCGGTGTCATGGTGATGAATACGCCAGGTGTGAGCGCTATTGCTGCCGGTGAGCATGCAATTGCGCTTATGCTGGCCTTAAGTCGCCGCCTTATCAGCGCCCATAACAGCTTGAAAGAGGGCTATTGGCTGCTCGACCGCAAGCGGCAAGCTGGCACTCAGTTAGCTGGAAAAACGTTAGGTATCATTGGGTTAGGGCGTGTTGGCAACGTTGTCGCCCAGCGTGCGCTCTCCTTTGGTATGGATGTTATTGCTTTTGACCCATATCTTAGCGAAGAGCAGGTGAATGATAGCCGTATTGTGCTAGTAGGATTTAAGGAGCTGCTCCAACATAG
>DAOTWU010000639.1:0-1698 GCA_034435735.1 Anaerolineae bacterium
CCATCAACCAAATTGTCCCACAAGGGCACGAAATGCTCTTGATTATCGACCAGTTCGAAGAGGTCTTCACCCAAGTGCCGCAAGAAGCTGAACGCGCCGCCTTTCTCGCCAGCTTACAGGCCGCTATGAATGACCCCACTTGCCGCCTGCGCGTTATCATCACCTTGCGCGCCGATTTCTACGACCGCCCACTGATGTATGAGGGTTTTGCCGATTTGATGCGCCGCCGCACTGAGGTCGTTGTCCCCCTGACCACCAGCGAGCTAGAAGAGGCCATCATCGCACCAGTGCGCCGTTTAGGGATTGGCGTCGAACCAGAGCTACTGGCCGCCATTATCGCCGACATCAGCCAAGAGCCGGGCACGTTGCCGCTGCTGCAATACGCCCTCACCGAAGTTTTTGAGCGCCGCGAAGGTAACACGCTCACCCTTTCCGCCTATCAAGCCAGTGGGGGGGCATTAGGCGCATTGGCACGGCGTGCCCAAGAGCTATATGAAGCGATGGATAGCGACCGCCAAGCGCTGGTACGCCAGTTATTTCTGCGGCTGGTCAATATCGGCGATGGCACAGAGGACACCCGCCGCCGCCTCAGTTGGGAAGAGCTAACCTCGTTCGCTGGCGATGGCCCTGATTTGCAGTATGTGCTGGATATGTTCGGTAAATATCGCCTGCTGAGCTTCGACCGTGACCCCATCACCCGCGCCCCCACCGTGGAAATTGCCCATGAAGCGCTTATCCGTGAATGGGTGCAACTGCGCGATTGGCTCAGCTCTAGCCGCGAAGATGTGCGCATGCAACGCCGCCTCTCCAACGCCGCCACTATCTGGCGCGAAGCTGACCGTAACCCTGGCTATTTGCTCGGTGGCGCCCAGTTAGAAGAAATGGAATCTTGGGCGGTCACCACCGATTTAGCCCTAACTGACGAAGAGCGCGGTTTTCTGGCGGCCAGCATTGTTGCCCGCCGTGCACAGGAAGCCCGCGAAGAAGCCCGCCGCCGCCTGCGAGAGGCGCAAGAACGCCGTTCCCGCATCCGCTTGCAAATACTTGTCGGCGTGCTGGCCGTTGTCGCTGGTGTAACGCTTGGTCTGAGCGCCTTCACGCTCATTCGCGCCAATAATGCCGAAGCGCGCGCCGCCACCGCCACTGTCGCCTTAGGCCAAGAACAAGCGCGTGCCGCCACGTTAGAGGCCGCCGCTGTGCGTGGCGAAAACCTGGCAGCAGAAGTTTATCGCAGCCGCCTCATCGCCTTATATGCCCAACAAGCCGCTGCTGATGGGGATGAAGCGCTGGCGCTGGCTTTGGCCTATGCTGCTGTGCAAATTGAGGGCGCGCCTGATGAAGCATGGGCGCAACTGGCGCAATTGCTCGATATGCCCGCTGGTAGCGACCGCCCCACCCTGCTGGCCGCCGCCGAAGCCGCCGAAATTCGCCCGCTCACCTGTGAGGAGCGCGCCCGCTATAGTGTGCTGCCAGAATGTTGAGTGTGGGTGAATGAGGGCAGCCTGCACCCAATCCCCCATTTCAAGCACTGCCGCCCACGCAATCTTTTATCTGCTTCATGGGGGCTGACTGCCCCCAAACCCCCGTTTTAAGGACTGGCGTCCTTAAAAATCCTGTTGGGGATATGCACCAACTTAGCGCTAAAATGAACTATCGCAATAATTCATCCCCAGCGCCAAGTTCACCTTTATTCTATTT
>DAOTWU010000640.1:0-6430 GCA_034435735.1 Anaerolineae bacterium
CCATACTTGGCATGTAAATCAATCTGCGTAGCGACAACGTTAGAAGCGATTGTTTTGCCATCAATCACCACTGCAGCAGCAGTTTCATCGCAAGAGGTCTCAATCCCTAAAATATATGTCATCGAACTAACTCCATCCCCTTCGGCGTTGTAGAGGCGTTGCGTCGCCGAAGACGGTCATAAATTGCTAAAAATGCATACGTTGCCAATGGCCATAATAATACAGTGGCGGGGAAGATGTAACGCGGTGTCGCCAACAAGAAAAAGTGTGCCAACGTGGTATATGCCCAAAAGCCAAGAATGGGCGCGGTATAGCGCCAATGCTGGCGCAGCCATAACGCCCCCAACGCGCCCGCCAGCAAGGCGGCATAATGAAAGAGATAAATAACAGCCTTTGGCCAGAACGTTTCATCGCTCAATAGTAGCGTGAAGCCATGCAAGGTGCGATCTTGTTGCCACCAATTCACCAGCGCATCTTTTAGGCTATCACCACCATAAGGGACCGTGCCATAAGGCTGCAAATAGCTATACGCTAGTTCCCCCACCCGTCGCGAGAGATAGCCTAGCGGGTTCTGTGCGACAGTTTCCGCCGTCGCTTCTGCATACACTTCCTGTTGCAGGGGCGCTGCTCCATCTTCAGCAGTAATGCCAAGTTGGGCGTCTACTTTATCGGGGTCATCCCAACCAATTGCCCCAACCGCTAGAATGGGGAAAAACTGGTTGCTGACAAAGACAAAACGATTTAGCGCAACGAGATTATAAACCGTCCATGTAGAGAGAACGGTGATGTAAATCACCAACAGAAACAGGCCGCGCTTCAAAGCTTGAGGCCATTGCGAACGGCCATAGAACAGCACAAGATGCAACGCCAATCCCAATGGAAACAGAATAGACACCGCACGGCTGAGCGTCGCCAAGCCGAAAACCACAGCAACCAGCATGAGGCCGCGCCATGTTCGCTCTTCATCTTGTAGCCACAGGATATAGAGCACCATACCCAGCAAAATAAAGGGGATATAGAGGTTTTCGCTGATGACTTCGGCAGGCAATTGCACGAAAGGCGGCCAAACTGCCCCGATGAATGCTGCCAGTAACCCTGCACGCTCTTGGCCAATAATTTGGTAGGACAATCGGAAAAGGAGATAGCAAGCAGCTACATTCAAAAGCGCTTGTGAGATTTGAATAGCCTGTACTGCCTGTGCTTGTGGCAAGAGCACCGCCCAAACACCAACAAAAATTAAATATAGCGGCGGCGTGCCAATATGCCCTAAATCAATCGGGATAGTGCCCCAGCTAGCCTGTTGGCCGCCACTGACGAGGCCATAACCGTAATTCAAATACCAGCCGCTATCCCCCCCGCTACTAAACTGCGCTAACGGGTCTTGTGCGGCAATATTCACCAATCGTAAAAACAGTGCAAGCGCCAAAATCAAGACTAAACTTCTGCGGTGTGTGGTTATCACGGTTCGTCTGTTATCCATATTTGCATATACACGCAATCAGGCCATCACGCCAATTCAGCGCTATCGAGTATGATGGTCACTGGCCCATCATTGTGAATTTCTACCATCATCATCGCCCCAAAAACACCCTTTTCCACCCGTTGAACACCTAATTGGCGCAAATATGAGGCATAAGATTCAACGAGCGGCTCCGCATGTTCTGGGCGAGCAGCATTGATGAAACTAGGACGGCGACCTTTTCGCGCATCGGCATAGAGCGTAAATTGCGATACCACCAGCACGCCACCGCCAACATCTAACACCGAGCGGTTCATCTTACCTGCGTCATCTTCAAATACGCGCAAATAGGCGGTTTTTCGTGCCAGTAGTTCGGCTTCTGTTTCACTATCATCGTGAGTGACGCCGACCAGCGCCACAAAGCCACAGTCTACAGCGCCAACGATTTCGCCACCGACGGTAACGCTGCCCTTGTTCACCCGTTGTAAAATAACCCGCATGCTTTAATCTGTCTCGCTTTCACCGTTGAGCGTCGCTAATTGTTGTTCTGTTTGTTGCATTGTCTCTAAATGCTGTCGCCAATGGAAGAGGAAATATACTTGAACAGCCTGCTCAAGCGTGACGTTTTTATTGGCGGGTGGGTAAAACACATCGCGAGTGAAAACTTCTACTTTGAGCTTACGGATGAATTCGGCGATGCGCGGTAAATTATTATCCATACTTTGCAATGACGCGGTGACAACGCGCCGCTGAAAAATACGTGTGGTGAAGTTGTTAAACCTATCCCACATTGTTGAAGAGAGGCGCAAGTTTAACCCACGCATGGCAAGCTGTATTTGTAACAACCCCAAATTATCAGAGAGGTTCAAATGGCCAAGCATAGCGCCCAATGACCACCCATGATAACGCGGGGTATACCATTCCTCTTCGGGCACACGCAGGGCAATCGCCCGCACCTGCTCCCGAACATCAGTCATCTGTTGGATGAGTTCATCGCGGTCACTATCACTATCAAGGAACATGAATTGCGCTTCAAAGGGTAACATAGGATATGCCTCACACCACTTGTTGTTAAGCTGATATTACGCCCTTACCAGATTGGCGTCAACCGAGCCACCTTTGCAGTACGGCTCTGAAAGCGTACAATAGACCCCGTAGACCGTGCGTCACTTAAATATTAAAGGTTTTGCTGATTATGGCCGAAAGCCTTTTTGATAACCGTTACCGTTATGACTATATTTATCCGCGTGGACGTTCTGGAGAGACCTTACGCGCGGTAGACACACTTAACAATAACCGCGAGGTGGTGATTAAACGCCCCGCTCCCAACGATGCCCCACCTATCCGCGCAGGGCAGGAAGCGAGCATCCTCAATGAACGGCGCGCCCTAAAAGCGCTGGCGGGGCATCCTGTGCTCACCGAATTACTCGGCGAAGGGCGTTTTTTCGTCAGTGGCACGCCCCACCAATATATTGTCATGGAGCGGGCACAAGGCATCATCATTGCCGACTTAGTGCGTGATTTGGCCGCGCAAGGGCAGCGCTTGCCAGAATTGGAAATGCTGGTCATCATCGACGCGCTGTTAGATTTGTTGCATACCGCCCATCAAAAAGAAATTGTTTACAACGACGTTGACGCAAAACACCTATTTTGGGATAGAGATAATTATCATCTAAAAGTCATCGATTGGGGAAATGCGGTCTTCCTCGAAGGCGATACTATCACGCCACAAGGTATCAGCATTCAAAGCGATATTTATCAAGTTGGAGAATTACTGTACTTCATCGTCACGGGGGGCGGGCGGCTGGATATTCCCAAAGATATAGACAGCGCCGACTTTCGCCTTGATTTTGGCGAAGACCATATGCGGGTGCATTCCCGCCTGCAAGCCATTATCACCCGTGCTGTTCATCCTGACCAACGCCGCCGTTACCAAAGCATCGCCGAACTCAGGCGCGAACTCGCTGAATACCGCGCACCACAAGAGCGAGAACGCAATAGCGCTGTGTTACGGGTGCAAGACCGCCTGAAACAGGACTTGAGCAAAGCCGAACTGCGGCAACTGCTGGCGACAATAGAACCTGTATTGGCTAAAGACCCCGGCTACCCACCTGCCCGCGCTGCTTATCAGGAAATCAACGACCGCCTGCGCGATATTGAAGTATCGGCAGATTTAGACGCCGTACGCATCTATATTGAAAACAACAACTGGACGCGCGCCCTAGATTTATTGCGCGAATTGCGCGATAAAGCCGGGCCGGTGACAGGGCGGCTCATCAACCTACTACAAGACTGTTTAGTGCTCGTGGTAGAGGCGAATATCCAACCGCCCCCTGCGGTGCTGGATGCGCTGGAACTGATGTTTGAACACCAACTCAACAGTGCCGCGGCCACTCTATTGCTTGAAGAAGATACTGATGAAGAGAGCAAAGCCTTAATGTGGCTCATGGCCGAGCGTATTGCCGCCCGTGTGCCCGAAATTTTACTCTTGCGCCCCAGCCTCTTCCGCCTGGAGAGGGCGCTGCGCCAACTTACTGAAGATGGCATCATCACCACAGAAGCGCGGGCGGTGCTGGCAGAAGTATGGAAGATGCTGGACGCTGTCGCGGCGATGAAATCCGCCCATCTCTCCGATTTGCGCGATAATTACCGCGCAATTGTTGACCGCCTGACTGGTCTGCAACCCCTTTTACACACGATGAGCGTTGAATATAACCTCAGCAACCGCCGTTTGCCTATCACCGCATTAGAGCGTGCAACGAACGCCGCGATGGCGCTGGCGGATAATATGCACGTCATCGGCAAGCAGGCCGTTAGTAGCCCAAGCGATGCACAAGGTGCGCTCGATAACTGCCGTATTATCGACCCGCCGAACCCTTTGTGGAACAACATCCAACGCATGCTGGATAATCTCTACGATTTACTGCACTCCTACCAAACCTATGTGCCCGCCGCCGATGGCAGCGATTTAGAGCGCTGGTTGAAAGAGGCGCAGGAAGACCTGCAACCATTTATGGATCGGCTTTTCGATGAGATGCTGGCGGGCATGATTGATGGTTTGGCCATCGCAGAAAAAGCATGGCAAAGCTATAGCGCAGCCGCCATACAGGGTAACCGCATCGGCGCATTAACGGCGCTGGCCAATGCCACTGAAGCCGTTGGCACAATTAGCCCCACCCTCTCTGGTTGGTTCAACCAATTGCGGAATGTGGTGAATGGTGCAACTTATGTCGAGCGTCATGCCATCTATGGCGCGTTAGGGCGCGCGCTGGCTGATGGTTGGGAAGCATTTGATAGAGGACGATTGACTGATGCCGAACGGCTAGGGCAACAAGCTTTCGAAAGCGCCCGCAGTGAGCCTGAGCGTTTTGCCGCCCGCCGCCTGAAAATTCTGGCGCAAGCCACCCGCGAATGGGTAGACCGTAACGGCATTAACAGCAGCAGCCGTACCCAAACAACGTTAATGGCGGTGGAAGACCTGTTCACCGTAGAAGAAAAGCGCATTCACGATGATTTTGCCACCCAAATGCCCAGTCTGGAAACTTATTTGCGAGCGATGGGCAAGGGATTGGTAGAGCTTTATACGCGCCAAAGCACAGCGGCCTCGCGCATTTTATTCGTGAAGTATGTGCTTTCTGGTGCGCTGGATGCCCATGATGGTAATCTTGACGATGCGGAGTTCTGGCATCAGGCCGCGATTAAGGCGCTGGGGGAATATGGGCGTCGTCACCCCGCCGCGCGGGAACTGGATGAGTTCATCAGCCGCCGCCGCGATTTGAATCGTGCTGAGGCGCTATTAAACGAGATACATAGCCCAGAGGCACTGCCAAAACTGGATGCTATTATTCGCCAACTTGAAGACAACCCGCAAGCGCGTTTATTAGGCACAGCCATTCATAGCTTGCGAGAGCTAACTGCCGCCCTACGAGATTGGTCTGATGGCGAATTTCGGGCGAGCGCGACCAAGTTAGATAATGCTATTCGCAGTATTGATGAAGCAGAACAAGGCGCAGAAATCACCCTGACCAGTTACCGCGGTTATCTCATGACGCTGCATGAAGCCGCACTAGAGTTACAGGGCAAGTCACATTATATGCGCCAAACAATCGAGCAGAAGCCCGATGAGCCAGTAGCGCATGTGCGAGATACGCACCAAGAAATGGTGCAGGTTACAACTGAGCTGTTGGGTGAGCATTACGCCGCAACCTTGCGCCAATGGGCAGATACTTACGAACAATTCTACGCAGTATATACTGATGGCAACATACGGCGCAGTGCCCGCCTAGCGCGATTTAACGAACTATTCCGCGCGATGTTCATCGACCGTCACCCAGCTTACCCACTATATCGCCACTGGTACGATGTCGTTGAAGCCTCGCCAGAGTTCCCCGCCCCGCCCACCGATGAGCCTGTGCCGCGTTTGGAAGAAGGGGCGGATGTGCCACAGGAAGCCCTACAAGCCTCGCGCTATACGCAGACGCCACGCCGTCGTGGTGGTATCTTCTCGTTGCGCAACTTGTTATTGCTGGGCGGTGCAGTGATTGCGTTGGGGTCTATTATCGGTGGCCTACTCCTCGCCACACAAAATAATGACAACAGCGGCACTATCCCTGTGACGCGCTTCCCAACCGCAACGGAAACCGTCGCCAGCGAGAGCACCACAGCAGAGGTTGCCGTACAAATCACCAGCGCGCCAACCTTGCCGCCGACCATTGCGCCTGTGACGGTGGAAGATTTCGCCACACCAACCATACGCCCAACAGCAACGCCAACAGAGGCCATCACTGATACGCCTGCGCCGCCAACCGAGACGCTGACGCCATCCACAACGCCCACGGCGACCATCACGCCAACACCAACCGCAACGGCCACAGCGACGGAAACGCTCACACCAAGCAACACGCCAACACCAAGCGACACCCCAACGCCAACCCTGCCACCACAAGGCTTACAGGGGCAACAAGATTTACT
>DAOTWU010000641.1:0-2410 GCA_034435735.1 Anaerolineae bacterium
GTCACCCATGTTTCTTCTTCTGGCATGAGCAAGTCTTCAACGCTGAGTGTGCTGGCGGTGCTATCCGCAATAACTGTACGCCGCACATCACCATAAGCGTTTTTGATGTGCTGTAGCTCTTCTGCGACAACAGCACGCATTTTGGCGGGGCTTTTCAGCAACCCTTCTAGATATTTAATGAGCTTGATTTTCTCTTTATGCTCTTCACGAATTTTCTTCGCTTCAAGTGCTGCTAGCCGCCGCAATGGCATGTCCAAAATGGCTTGTGCTTGTCGTTGTGTGATTTTCAGCGCTTTAATCAGGTTCTGTTTAGCTGTATCTGGCGTGCGGGATTTGCGGATAATCTTAATGACCTCATCCAGATTATCTAACGCAGTGAGCAAGCCTTCTAAAACGTGAGCGCGGTCTTTAGCACGGGTTAAGTCAAATTCACTACGACGGCGAACAATTTCTAGGCGGTGATCAAGGTAAACGCGTAGAAGTTGTTTCAAACTCAAGACTCGTGGTTCGTTATCAACCAGAGCCAGCATAATAATACTGAAGGTTTCCTGTAGCTGAGTTAAGCGGAACAATTCCGCCAGCACTTCGGTAGCTTCAACCCCGCGTTGTAGCTCAATAACCAACCGAAGGCCTTGCCTATCGCTCTCATCGCGTAAATCTGCCAGGCCTTCAATCTTACCATCACGCACTAAAGCGGCAATACGCTCGATAAGTGACGTAACATTAACTTGGTATGGTACTTCACTCACGATAATACGGGATTTGCCGCGCCCCATATCTTCAATATGCACTTTCGCCCGCACGGTAATTTTGCCGCGCCCAGTGGCGTATGCCGTTAACAGCGTGTCATCGCCATTTTCGCCACCGTCTTTATGGCGATAAACAACCCCACCTGTTGGAAAGTCTGGTCCTTTGATAAAGCCCATTAAATCAGCGACTGTGATGTCGTCGATTTTCTTCCAGTTATCTAGCATATAGATGAGCGCATCACAGACTTCACTCAGATTGTGTGGGGGGATGTTGGTGGACATACCCACCGCAATACCAGATGCGCCATTGACCAGCAGGTTAGGGATACTCGCTGGCAATACAGATGGTTCTTGCAAGCTCCCATCGAAATTATCAACAAAATCGACCGTGTTTTTCTCAATATCGACGAGCAGCTCTTCGCCAATTTCTGCCATACGCGCTTCGGTATAACGCATCGCAGCCGCACTATCCCCGTAAATACTACCGTAGTTGCCTTGCCCATCGACTAGGGGATAGCGTACAGCAAAATCTTGCGCCAGCCGCACCATGGTATCATAAACTGCTTGGTCACCATGCGGGTGATATTTGCCCAGCACTTCACCCACAATACGCGCACTTTTCTTGTATGTGGCATCAGACCGTATGCCCATACTGTACATAGCGTATAAAATGCGGCGATGTACGGGTTTTAACCCATCTCTGGCATCAGGCAATGCACGTGCGACAATCACACTCATAGCGTAATCAAGATATGCGTCGCGCATTTCCTGTTCGATGTTGACCTGTTGAACAGTGCCGATTGTCATCTCTGGTTAGTCCTTAGCGAATTTCTAGGTGTTGTCTATGTTTTTAGTGTATGTAGAATGTGTTTATTCTAGGCGTAGCTTGTAGACATGTCAAACATAGAATGTCTGTTCTATTGTAGCATATTCGGCAACCTGACGCTTGCCCAACTTTTGATTGATTGCTTATAGCTTACCCTTACAGGATATGATAAGATGCAATGTATGTTGAAAGATAAAATCCCATCACACATTATCCTTGTATTTTTTGTTCTGGTGTTAATGTCAGCTTGCCAGCCAGCAACGCCTGTGCTGGTTTACATTACACCAACCACACCGCCCACAGCCGCTGGTGCTCAAGGGCAAAGCACACCTGTTGATACAGTAGAGGTCACGCCAGAAGTTGCAGTTGCAACAGCCGCACCAACGCTGACGCCTTTGCCAACTTTAACGCCGTTGCCATCATCCACCCCAGACCCAGATGTGACAATTGTTGGGCCAATTATTGGCGAAGATTATGTTGTTCCACCAACGGAAACGCCGAAACCACCGACTGTTGTGCCATCGCCTGTGCTTTCTCCAACCCCAATCCCGCCGCCAACAGCGACGCCAGTGCCGTTGCCAGAACTTGACCCATCATTAGTTGGCGTTCAGATGTTTACTAATATCACTATGGAAGATTGGGAAGATGCACTCAACCGGATGTCTTATATTGGCTCTGGCTGGGTGAAGGTGCAGGCTAATTGGGCATATTTGCAGCCTAATGGCCCCGATGACTTTGGGCAAAATTTTGCACTTTTCCAGCTGCATGTACAGGCTGCTAAAAAGCGCGGTTTCCGTATTCTCGTTAGTGTTGCCAAAGCCCCCGCTTGGGCGCG
>DAOTWU010000642.1:0-1666 GCA_034435735.1 Anaerolineae bacterium
CCTGATGGTTTAGAGTTTTTCGTCGCCAGCCGTGCTCACCATGCTGATGTTGGTGGGATGTCCCCTGGCTCATTGCCGCTCAGTACAGAGCTATATCAAGAAGGCCTCATCATTCCGCCCGTGAAGTTGCGGATGAGTGGTTGGTTCAATGATGGGGTGTTGGATTTGATCGTTGCCAATAGCCGCGCCCCACAAGAGCGCCTCGGCGATATTGAAGCCCAGCTTGCCGCTCATCGTATTGGCGAACTACGCTTGCAAGACATCATGATTGAGTACGGTGTAGAGGCTGTGAAAGCCCATGCACAGGCGCTCATTGATTACTCTCGCCGTATGACAGAGGCCACGATTACCGCCATTCCTGACGGCACATATCGCTTTGAGGATGCCCTAGAAGGTGATGGCCAAACTGAGAGCGAAATCCCGATTTGTGTAACGGTTAAAGTAAAAGGAGACCGCATGACCGTAGACTTTGAGGGCAGTGCGCCACAAGTTGCGGGGAATGTAAATGCGGTTAGTGCCATTGTTCGTTCTGCCACATGGTATTGCATTCGTCTGCTGGCTGAAGATGATGTACCTGTCAATCATGGTTGCTTTGAGCCGATTGAAGTTGTCACGCCAGAACATAGCCTGCTCAATCCTGATTTTCCTGCAGCGGTAGCGGTTGGGAATACTGAAACGGGGCAACGCATTGTTGATGTGGTGTTGGGCGCGCTTGCTAAAGCATTACCAGACCGCATCCCTGCGGCATCTCAAGGCACAATGAATAACTTCACCGTTGGCATGATAGTCGATGGGCGGCAATATGTTTACTATGAAACAATCGGCGGCGGTCATGGGGCTGGCCCTTCATGGCACGGGATTAGTGGACGCCATAGCCATATGACCAATACACTGAACACACCTGTAGAGGCATTAGAATTCACCTATCCATTGCGTGTGCGCACTTATGAATTGCGCGATAAATCTGGCGGAAAAGGGCGCTTTTCTGGGGGAGATGGCATCCGCCGTGAATATGAATTTCTCGCACCTGCAACCGTAACATTTAATTCGGAGCGCCGAACTCGCGCCCCTTATGGTTTGCAAGGCGGTAAACCGGGCGTTTGTGGCCAGAATACCATTATCCGCGCCGATGGGACAACGGAAATGGTCGGGGCGAAATATACCGCCCGCCTTCAAGATGGTGACCGCGTCATTATCGAAACACCTGGCGGGGGTGGGTGGGGCAAACCCTCATCACGTAAATCCAAAAAATAATTCAGCACAAATATCGCTTCTTCGATATAATGCAATTATCCTTAATTCGCATATATAAAGAGGGCTATATGACACTTGTTGAGAAAGCAATGAAGCGTTCGGATAGGGTGCTTTTATTCGTGTCTTTATTTGGCGTGATTGTGGTGGTAGCAGCTTTTGTTCTCAGTATGAACTATTACAAGAACTACTTTGGCGGGCCATTTGAAGCCAATAGCCAAGATATTCTGGCGATTGATACACTAGATGGCTTGGACGAGTATTATCTCACTGTAACAGGGGATGACGCGGCAGATACTGGCTACCAGTTGTTTGAAGTGAGTGATAGCGGCGCGCGTACGCTCAAGGCGAACTACCATGCTTTATTGGTTGGTGATAAATTCTTGCTGGTTAAAGCGCCTGTAGATGTTGAAGA
>DAOTWU010000643.1:0-1783 GCA_034435735.1 Anaerolineae bacterium
GCGTTATCTCTGCTGAATAAAATCAGCTACACATAAAATATTAGACGGCGGCGGAGCCTTTGTGCTCCGCCGTTGTTTGCCAATAGGTATGTGAGAAAGATTAAGCGAAAGTTTTGCATTTTCTCATAAAAAACTCAGGTAAATGTGGTTTTATAGGTAGCTGAAAAAGAGCTAGTACCTCTAGGTGGATTGAAATGCTTAAATATACGGTGCGACGGTTAATACAAGGTATACCGACGTTTTTCGGCATCACCGTACTTTCGTATATGTTGATGCTGGCGGCGCCGGGTAACCCCATTGAATTACTCACATTTGACCCTAACATTTCAGTAGAAGCGCGGGAAAAACTGGCGATTCAAGCTGGTTTGAACGACCCCTGGCCATTGCAGTATCTCACATGGCTCATCGGCAATGATTGGCGCCCTGTAGATATGAACGCTAATGGCGTCCTGGAAGAGGGCGAATATGGCGTGCGTCAGGGTATTTTGCGTGGTGACTTCGGTCGCTCGTTCTTCTACAAACGCGCAGCCATTACGGTCATTGGTGATCGTATCCCGGCAACCTTAGAACTCGGTGTTGCTGCGCTGATAACTAGCCTTGTACTCGGTATTCCAATCGGCGTTATTGCCGCTATTCGAAGAGGAGGGATTTTCGACAACTTCTCACGGGTTATGGCGGTTGTTTTCAATGCAGTGCCATCATTCTGGTTAGGCATTATGATGATTTTGTTCTTTGGCTCTATATTGGGGCTTTTACCCATGAATGGACGCTGCGGTACGGTGCTTGTTGGTGGTTGTCCACCTTTATATGCTCGCCTGGAATACCTACTTATGCCCACATTTGTCCTCGCAGCGGGCGGTATTGCGGGCTATTCACGTTATATGCGCACGTCCATGCTGGAAACCATCAGCCGCGATTACATCCGTACGGCACATGCTAAAGGCTTGCCAGGCCGTACAGTATGGTTCAAGCATGCCGCACGCAATGCAATGATTCCGATTGCCACATTCCTTGGGCCAGCATTAACCGGTTTATGGGGTGGCGCCGTCATCACAGAGCGCGTTTTTGGTTGGCCAGGTGTTGGACGCTTGGCGGTTGAAGCTGTCACCCAGCGTGATTATCCTGTCGTGATGGCCATTGTTATTCTAGGTGCTGTCAGCACAATTATTGGTTATATCGTATCCGACATTCTCTATGCGCTTATTGACCCGCGCATCCGTTTTAGTTAGTTGGGCGGAGGCAATATTATGACAACAACATCAGCAGAACCCACAGGCATCGCCCGGCTGCAAATGGAAGAAGAGCAACTGATCAGTGAATCATTGCTAAAACGCGCATTGCGCCGTCTATGGCACGACCGACTCACAATGACGGCTATCAGCGTTATTGTGATTCTGGCCATTTTATCTATCGGTGCGCCATTCATCAGCGAACAAATTCTGAACACGGATTATTCCCGTGTAGATATGGCCGCGACATTCTTAAAACCCGGCGAGCAAGGCCATATATTAGGAACAGATGACCTTGGGCGTGACCATCTTGCTCGTTTACTTTGGGGTGGGCAGGTATCGCTAGGGATTGGTTTTACCGCTGCTATTCTATCGATTACAATTGGCGTCTCCATTGGTATTTTCACCGGATATTATGGTGGTATCGTTGATGACCTGATTATGTGGTTCATCACCACGATTAACTCAATACCATCACTCTTCTTGCTATTGATTTTCGCCGCACTGTTTGACCCCGGCCCCTTAGGTCTAATTCTCGTTTTAGGTTTCCTGGG
>DAOTWU010000644.1:0-5329 GCA_034435735.1 Anaerolineae bacterium
CCCAATAATGGCGGTCGCGAGCCATTCCAGATGTATGCACTGGCGTTATTTTCCTATCTGCCAGGCGTGGAGATAGGTTTTGCTTCTTTGAAGCTGCTAGCGGTGATAGAAAGTCTCATCACGATTCCCGTGCTGTGGTGGATGGGGCGCGAAATTGTCGGCGAACGTGACCAGCGTTTAGGCAATAGCGTTGGCCTGTGGTTGGCGGCGCTTGTTGCCGTAAGCTATTGGCATGTAGCGATTACCCGTTTGTCATTGCGCATTATCTTGATGCCGCTAGTTACAGCACTATTGGTGATTTATCTGGTGCGGGCGCTACGTCATAACCGCCGTGCGGATTGGCTTTGGGCTGGGTTAATTCTGGGCTTCAGCTTCTATACTTACCAAGCCTCTCGGATGTTACCTGTGGTAGTTGTCGTCGCTTTCATCCTGGCTTTGTTAAAAGCGCCAGATTTTGCTGCCCGTCGCCGTTATGCTTTGAATTTCGGTGTAACTGTCCTCATATCATTCATTGTATTTGTGCCGCTCTTCAGCTATTCCGTTGATGAAACAGTGGGCGGCCCAGACCATTTCTGGCGGCGTACTGCAGGCCGTCTCTTTGGTGATGATGTCATTACCGAAACTGATGAAGAGGGCAATATTCGCACGCGCAATGTCACCTTTGCCGAACGCATAGAAGCCTTTAATGAGAATGTTCCCGTTCTTCTGGGCAATGTGCGCAATGTGTTGTTGATGTTTAACTGGAAAGGCGATGTCGCCTGGATTAATGGTGCGCCAAATGCGCCAGAGATGGATACATTTACAGGCACGCTGTTTCTATTCGGCTTATTGCTCTGGGTTTTCCGCATGATACGCTATCGAGATGCAGGCGATTGGCTCATGCCCGCGTTATTGCTTATCATGCTATTCCCGTCTGCCCTGTCTATCGCCTATCCATTAGAGAACCCAAGCGCTACTCGTGCCAGCGGCGCTTTACCTGCGGCTTACCTCATGGCTGCCTTTGCTGCCGCAATACTCGTGCAAGAGTTAAATCGCTTAGGACGGATAAAGCTGGCCAAAATTTCTATCAATGCGGGTTGGGTTTTGGTGCTGGTCATCCCGTTTGCATTTTTCCAGAATTACAAAACTTACTTTGAAGACCATCTTCAAGCCTATCTCAGTGCGTCATTGCCATATAGCGATGGCGGGCGTATTTTGAGGGGCTTTGCAGAGAGCGATGGCTCTTATGGTAATGCTTTTATGATAGCGTTTCCCTATTGGTGGGATCATCGTGCTTTAGGGCTAGAGGCTGGCTTAACCGATTGGCCTAATGGCATTGTGAAGCGAGAAGACATTCCGCGTTTCCTTAAGCAAGCTTTACAAGCGCCTTACCCCTACACATTAGACCCGAATCGTGATTTACTGTTTTTCTATGCCAAAGGGGATGATGAGACGGGTAAGTTATTGCAAGAATGGTTCCCCAGTGGTCGCGCTATTGAGATACAAACCTATCAAGCTGGCGATAATTTCATGATTTATCGCGTGCCTTGGCTGGGTGAAGACGGTTTACAAGCCTTTTTTGAAATGACTGGCGTTAATGAAGAACCTGCCCAATAAGCAGACTCTCTCTTCATCGTGTATATTGGGTGCTGGTCGGCAAGGGGCTTGTAACGATTTTTATAGATAATGCTTGCAAAATTTACGGGGGCTATCCCCGTTTTCTGTGCCGGTGAGTGTGAGTTTGTGTCGCGATAACTTATGACTGACAAACAACCTAAAACACAATCAATGAACACTTTTCAACGCCTGATTAAAGATAATGCGTTGGTGACGATTTTGCTCGCCTTAACATTATTGGTCGGCGGTTATTTTCGCTTTGTTGGCTTAAATTGGGATGACTTTTCTTATCTACATCCTGATGAGCGTTTTTTAACAATCAACACCATGCCGCTTGTGGGTGGTGGCCTGGAGTTCACGCCATCTGGTACTGAAGTTGTCGTTTATGTGCGCTTAAGCGACCAGAGCCGTTATAACGGTGCAACTACTCAGCTGATGGATCAGCTTGCCAATAGTGCCGGAACTGTGGCGGTGGTGCATGGCGAAAATGCTGACATTGCAGCTGATGTCTATTTCCCAGCGGAAAAGCTGGTTTATTACGATGATTTTATGACCGCGACACAGGCGCTGGCAGAGGCTGCTGTTGACGCGCTGGTAACCGATGCCCCTGGTGCTATAGAGTCCCAACGCACGGCTGAATTACGCTTGGTGCGCCTAACCTCCATAGAATCGGTTGCTTTACAACGAGACCGCTGTGACCGCCGCTATCCTGATAATGGCGGGGTAGGGCCAATTTGGGATACAGACTGCTCGCCCTTAAACCCACATAATGCGGGCGCTGGCTTTTATGCATATGGCACATTGCCAATGCTCCTCACATACTACACCAGCCAATTTTTGCAGCAGCAAGAATTAGCAGGTAGCCCAATCTTCTCATTTGAAGGCTACCATCTTGTTTGGCGGGCGTTATCGGCTTTGTTCGACGTTGGAACAATTTTCCTTGTTTTTCTACTGGGTAAACGCCTGCATAACAAATGGGTGGGGCTTCTTGCTGCTATGCTTTATGCTGCGGCAGTGCTGCCTATTCAAAAATCGCACTTCGGCACAGTTAACGCCATCACAAACTTCTTTGTTGTACTGACCATCTTGTTTGCTGCTTATGCGCAAGGGCGTTTCCGTTGGTGGTATTATGCTGGCTTTGGATTTGCTTTTGGTGCGGCGCTAGCTGGACGCATTAACACTATTCCACTAGTAGGCTTGATTTTCCTTGTCATTATCTTGCGCATCTTGCCCGCTTTTGATTTTAGCTTGCCTCCTAAGGAACGCCGAACCATCTTTTTACAGCATATTGGCGGCCTCTTTTTAGCAGGCTTCATGACTATTCTTGTGTTTCGCATAGCCAATCCCCACGCCTTCACGGCGACAAGCTTTATCCCAACAGGCATCAACCCACGTTGGATCAATGATATGCTCAGTGCCAGTCATGGCATTAGCGGCCTCGTAGATTCGCCACCTAACTGGCAATGGTTGGGGCGACCATCCTATTTATACCCCCTGCGCGATATGTTGCTTTGGGGTATGGGATTAGCTTTAGGCTTAGTGGGGTGGTTTGGTTGTATCTGGGCGCTATGGCGGATTGTGCGCGGACGCACAGGTGCGCTGCAGAATGTTCTACTCGTTGCGTGGGTACTAGTCTATTTCGGCTGGTTGGGGCGGCAATGGGTTATGACCATGCGCTATTATCTGCCCCTATATGGCCCTATCGCAGTTTTAGCAGCATGGGCGCTTTGGACACTTCTCCAGCGCTATGCTGCCATTCCAACTGCTGTATGGCGTCGCCGCGCTGCTCAAGGGTTAACGGTCTTTGTAGTTAGCTTTACCTTCCTCTGGGCATTGATGTTCACCAATATTTACCGTCACGAACTCACCCGCGTTCAGGGCGCACGCTGGATATTTGAGCAAATTCCTGGTGATTTCGCCATGCGGATAGAAGGCGCACCAGAGGGCACGCCGCTCATCAACATTGCAGTAGCTAATAGCAATCCCACCTTTTTCGCTACAGCTTCATTAGAAAACGATGTTATCTCCCAAACGCGCCAGAATGCTATCAACACCCTTTTACAAAGCGCGTCGGCCTATACACAAGGCGCACCATTTATCTACGATTTTATTGCCCCAACTGATGGCACTATTTCATCTGTATTCATTCCGCATATGGGCGATCCCAACGACGACCCAGAAGAAGAGACAATATACATCTCTTTGGCGCATAATGGCGAGCTATTAGCAGAAGTAACCTATACATCAGATTTTTCCCGTGATACCCATCCGCTTGGCGAAGCCTATACAATTACATTCCCACAGCCTGTTACATTACAAGCGAACCAACTTTACACGTTCAAATTCGAAGTGGTTGAAGGCGGTCAACTTATTGGTGCAGGTTCTGTCGTTACTGATGAAGGGGCATGGGATAACCAACTTGCGGCTACTCGTGTATGCCGCTTGCCAGATGGCATGACGTTGGTTGATGATCCACCGCCAGGACTTGTCAGTGCTGACGAATGTAATGCGCAAGAGGCCTGGCATGCACTAGTTAATGCCTTTGATATGGCCATGTCCTTCCCTGTGGATACAGTGATGAAGCGAGAGAATATCCTCGCTGGCCTCGAATTTGCTGACTATGTCACGATTAGCAGCAATCGTTTCTACGACACACTCACCCGAAACCGCATGCGCTGGCCAATGTCATCGCTGTATTATGATGCACTATTCAGCGGTGACTTGGGTTACGACCTAGCCGCGCTTTTCAACGAAAGCTTTGAGCTTGGCCCTATTCAAATCTCTGACCAGCATTTGCCAATTTTCAATTCTCCAGAATGGTTTAATGAACTTGAGCCAGATGAAGCATTTCATGTTTATGACCATCCTGCGGTTTTCATTTATAAGAAGCGCGATGATTTTGACATCAATGCCGTTCGCCTACTCCTAGAGAGCATTCCCTTAACACAATCTAGCGAAGTCGCGGCATTATATGGCGGCGGCAATGGTAGCACAGAGATGATAGGTATTCTCAACCTGCCATCCATCACCGCCGATATAGCCCCGACTAACCTCATGCTTCCGCCAGAAGCACGTGAAATGAACCAACAAGGCGGCACATGGGCAGACCGCTTCAGCTATGACAGCCCTATCAATGCCCAGCCTGTTATCACCGTAGTGCTTTGGTGGTTGGCGGTTATTGGCTTTGGTCTTTTAATCTGGCCATTGCTTTTTGTTGCCTTCCCCGCACTAGCTGATAGAGGCTATGCCTACGGTAAGTTTATGGGCATGTTCGTTGTAGGGTACATTGCATGGGTGTTTTCTAGTTTGCGAGTGCCGCTTTGGTCACAATCTGGCCTCTGGATAGTTATTTTTGCTCTAGCTTTGATCAATGGCTATATCGCTTGGCGTGCCCGTGCTCGTATGCGCGAATATTTGCGACAAGCTTGGAAGCGTATCGCTTGGATAGAGGTCATTACACTGCTATTGTTCATTGGCTTCCTTGTCGTGCGCCTCACCAATCCAGACCTATGGCATCAGGCTAAAGGCGGCGAAAAGCCAATGGATTTCGCCTATTTCAATGCTGTTTTGCGCGCCACAGTTTTCCCACCTGCTGACCCATGGTTCGCTGGTGGTTACCTCAACTATTATTATTTTGGCTTCGTCATTGTGGGGACGCCAACCCTACTCTTAGGTGTTGTCCCCTCAATTGCCTATAACCTTATCATTCCGACACTGTTCGCTGTGACGGGTA
>DAOTWU010000645.1:0-1650 GCA_034435735.1 Anaerolineae bacterium
CCAGTGGCAACACGCCTTGATTGATAATCTCTTTCAGCGTGCCGCCTTCTAGATAGCGCATCACAATATAAGGGGGGTCATGGTCAAAATCATAGTCATAAAGGGGAAGAATGTGGGGGTGTTCTAGTTTAGTGACAAGGCGCGCTTCACGTTGAAAGCGCTCTAATCCCCCTTGGTCTTGAGCAATAGCTCGATGAATGATTTTTATCGCTACATAACGATCTAAATTGGGCTGGTAAGCGCGATATACGGTCGCCATCCCGCCCTTGCCCAATTCTTCAATAATTTCATAAATCCCTAAACGGGTTCCAATCATGACCCGCCGCCTTTATTGGTTTGAGATGCGCTCTAACAAAGATATTGTCTATTGTAACACGTGGTTATATCAGGCGCATTTAATCTGTACGAAACTGTTCAATAAGATTTTCTAACTTATGGATTTGCGCATCACGCGCAGCAGCCTCAGCAATAGGTTTTTGGGCAGGATTGGTAAAATTCGTCTCTGCCCAAGCTGCCCAACTACAGACACGGGCGGCAAAAAACGCCACGCTTTCGGGGTCATCGCCTTCATCAAGCGCCGACTTGAGTATGTTCTGCATTTCATAAGCAGCAGCCTCGGCAGCGGATAAACCTAATGGGCCTGTGCTTTTACGCGCCTCATGAATCCGCTGGGCAACTTGCTCGGTCGCAGTGAGAAGTTGGCCAATATCCTGTGCTGCTTCCAATACTTGCGCCAGTTCGTTAAGTTGTACTTTGTGCAAAACCAGCAATAAAGCAGGGCGTGCCTGCTCCCAAATACACCAATCTACAAATTGTTGAATAAGGGTAGGCGGAAAGATGTCTTTACTTAGTTGCTGAAGTAGTTCGCTCATGGATGATAACCGTCAATAACGAAAATAAAGGTTTAGCCAATTTCAGGATACCACAAACCGCAACACGGTGATGCGATATTTCTCCACCTACCCTAAACTTACTATGATTGAACAGTGTATCCAGGCGCAGTACGAATATTGAAACGCTCTGGCTGGTGATTGCGGATAACGCTCATCGCCACTTCAATAAAGCCGCCCCAATTATCTAGTTTATGGGTATCAAAACGCTTGATAGGGCGGAAGCGCCCTTTTTTATCAAGACGGGCAATCACCAATTTACCGTTTTTAAGCCGAACATCGGCTTCTCGCCACGGAATTCGCTTCTTGCCAATGATAATACCATCGCTATCAATGGCGAGCTGGTTGTGAATGCGCACTGTTTTACCCTCTCTAAGGGCATGTGCCATACGCTCGCCATGTATTTCAGCAATATAGCGCCGCACTGCGCGGGCGAAGCGTCGCGTATCACCATGCCGAGCACTCACGCGGAAGGTTTTGCCATCTCGCATAACCAGGGTATGTGCACCTCGCTGGTAAATGGGCTTATCGAAAATGTAGAAAGAGCGCACACCCTCCCTAAACGTTTTCACCTGTGCATAGCTATACTTGTGTTTTTGCCCTTTGCGTTCCCAAACAAAGCCTTTATCAAAGAATTGCAGGCGCTCAGTGCGTAAGGATAACCAGCGTAAAAGGTGAAACAGCCCCCGCGCCGCCAGCACAACCGTCGCTAAGATGCCGGCAATCTGGCCGACCATACTTATATCACCAGAGATAACGC
>DAOTWU010000646.1:0-2113 GCA_034435735.1 Anaerolineae bacterium
GTTGGCGCATCCATCGCGGCTGCTATGATTACCCCAACAATTGACCCAGTGAATATGATTTTGGTAATGGGGCCATTGTTGGCGCTATATGTATTGAGCATCTTTCTGGTCTCTATGGGGCGGCGTATGAGCGGCGTTGAAACCGTTGACTCAAGCAAAACCCGCTTTTAAGTAGTGGACATCATTGTGAAATGTGATACAATGCCGCCTTGTGCTTAAAACCAGAGTTGTCAAGGTGATGCCAGATGTCTCAAAACCATGCCAATATTCGGCTTATTGCCCCACATGGCGGGGAACTTATTAATCGTCTCGTTTCCGAAGCAGAATTGCCTGCAATGCGTGAACGTGCCGAGAAATCCCCCGTTGTTCAACTATCCGATGTATCCCTTTCTGATTTGGAACTCATCGCAACAGGCGTTTTCAGCCCGCTGACTGGCTTTATGAATAGCGAGACTTATCGCTCTGTGGTGTATGATATGCATCTTCCTAATGGGTTACCGTGGACTATTCCCATCACGCTGCCCGTTAGTCGTGAAGTTGCGGATAGTTTGCAGGTTGGGGCAGATGTCGCGCTTGCCGCTCCTAATGGAGAGCTTGTGGGCTTGCTGGAATTGGCAGAGAAGTTTGATTACGATAAAGAGGCCGAAGCAGAAAACGTCTATCGCACAACAGAAGATGCACACCCCGGTGTGGCGCGTCTTTACGCGCAGGGAGATGTGTATTTAGCTGGTGATGTTTGGCTTTTCTCGCTGCCTCAACCTGAATTTCCAGAAATTTACCGCACACCAGCCCAAACTCGCGCTATTTTCGCCGAGCGTGGTTGGCGGCAGGTTGTCGCTTTCCAAACTCGCAATCCCATTCACCGCGCGCATGAATATCTACAGAAATGTGCGCTGGAAATGGTCGATGGTTTGATGCTTCATCCGCTCGTTGGCGCGACAAAATCCGATGATATTCCCGCTGATGTGCGTATTGAAAGCTATAAAGTAGTGCTGGAGCACTACTACCCAGCAGAGCGCGTACTTTTAAGCGCTTTCCCTGCGGCCATGCGTTATGCTGGTCCGCGTGAGGCCGTCTTCCATGCGATTTGCCGCAAGAACTATGGTTGCACTCATTTCATTGTGGGGCGTGACCATGCTGGCGTCGGCGGTTACTATGGCACATATGATGCCCAACTGATTTTCGATGAATTTGACCCTGCGGCTATCGGTATTGTGCCGTTGCGGTTTGAACATGCCTTCTATTGCCGCGATTGCGGTCACATCGTCACTGCGAAAACTTGCCCACATGGCAAAGATAGCTGGCTGCACCTTAGCGGCACACAAGTTCGTGAGAAGCTATCCAATGGAGAAGCGCTTCCGGTTGAATTTACTCGTCCGGAGGTGAGCGAAGTGCTATTACGCAGTGCCGCCCAACAAAAAGCAAATGCCCGGTAAGGGAGTTCTACAAGGAGTACATAACATGACAGAAAATCCCGGTTTCGTTCTTTGGTTTACAGGTCTTTCTGGCGCTGGTAAAACCACCCTAGCTGTAGCTTTGGAACGTGAATTGCGTGAACGCGGTGTGCGTGTGGAGCGCTTAGATGGCGATACTGTCCGCGAGAGCTTAACCGCAGACCTCGGCTTCAGCAAAGAAGACCGCGATAAAAACATCCAGCGTGTGACCTTTGTGGCGAAACTGCTCAGCCGTAACAATGTCGGTGTCTTGGCCTCTTTCATTTCGCCATATGCCGAAACACGCGATTATGTTCGCAATCAAGTCACTAACTTTATCGAGGTTTTTGTGGATGCGCCGTTAGAAGTCTGCGCTGACCGTGATGTGAAAGGCCTATATGCCAAAGCATTTGCTGGCGAAATCGAGAATTTCACAGGTGTTAGCGACCCTTACGAACCCCCACAAAATCCTGACATTCACATTCGCACTGACCAACAAACTGTTGAGGAATCTTTGCAGAGTATTCTCACTTGGTTGGAAGAACACAACTTCATTCCAGCGCGTGTGACTTTGTAAAGCACTATCCACATGAATATAAAAGGCGCGGCTATCATAACCGCGCCTTTTTTGATCCAAAGTGTTTGGTTGCAGTTTAATGGGCTGCTTGCTCTTTGCGGAT
>DAOTWU010000647.1:0-1832 GCA_034435735.1 Anaerolineae bacterium
CCTATATACGCTCGTAAAGCAGTAGAAATAATTTCACTATTGAAAAAGTTACAATCAAAAGATGAAGAAAATGGATAAAAAACTCCGCCAACAAGCTGAACAACTTGCTAAACGCCCATATACTATAGAAATTCAAACAGAAGCCCTTAGCGATGATAGTATTGTTTTCGTAGCTTCGCATCCAGAATTGCCGGGTTGTATAGCCCATAGTGACACACAAGAAACGCTATTAGAAGCATTATATCGGGCGCGTATCGATTACATTTATTTCTTGCTCTTGGATGGTTTACCCATTCCTGAGCCAGAAAACATAATGCAAACTAGCAGTAACGTCTCCCATATACTTTATCACATAAGGGCAGATAGCGCAGATAGCAAAGATGACATTGATGATGTAAAAAAAACAATATCAATTCGCCAAACTTCTTGATAGGGGTAATCTAATTACACACCATCCCCTCGCGGAAGGCTTTGGCTTTGGCCACATATTGCGCGGCGCTGCGGCGGTTGGCGGCAATCTCCTCTTCGCTGACATCGCGAATAACCCGTGCTGGACTGCCCAGAATGAGCGCATTATCAGGGTAATGTTTGCCCTGCGTCAAAAGCGCGCCCGCGCCAATGATGCAGTTACGCCCCACCTGTGCGCCATTGAGGATAATCGCGCCCATGCCCACCAGTGTATTATCGCCAATACGCGCCCCATGCACCACCGCCCGATGGCCAACGGTGACGCCCACGCCTATATGTAGCGGAAAACCAGGGTCAGCATGAAGCACGCAGCCATCTTGGATATTGCTCCCCGCGCCAATGTACAGCGCTTCAGTATCGCCGCGCAGCACCGCCCCAAACCATACGCTCACATTCTCAGCTAGCGTCACATCACCCACCACAACCGCATTAGGCGCTATCCAGACAGAAGGATGCACCTGCTGGGGGCGAAATGTCACATGATACTGTTCAGACATGGCGCGCTCTACAGTTCAATATCCCACGCGGCCAGGTCAGCCAACAGGCGATAGGCGGTCATATCTAGGTGGATGGGCGTCAGGCTGGCATAACCGCGGTGCACCGCCCATAAGTCCGTGCCCTCTTCGTCAGTATTGCCAACAGGCGGCGGCCCAACAATCTGCACAGCATGCTCATTCGACCAGTGGAGTTCATCACGATAAACACGAATGCCCTGCCGTGTATAGCGCAGCCCCTTGATATGCTCACCAGCAGGCACATTCAAACTGAGGATGGTGAACGGTGGTAGCTCTTTCACCAGTAAACGACGCACCACATTAACCGCCAGCTTAGCCGCTGCTTGGTAATCCTCGACATTATCCGCATCGCGGTTAGATAGCGATACTGCCAGCGCCTTCACCCCGTGAATAGATGCCTCCAGCGCCGCCGTCACCGTACCGCTATAAGTGACATCTTGCCCCATATTCTCGCCGCGATTGATACCGCTCACCACAATATCTGGCGGCCAATTTTCTACCACGCCCAGCGCCGCCACCGCGATGCAATCCGCTGGCGAGCCGTCAACAGCAATCGCGGGTGTGCCATCGGCCAGTTCCGTATGGCTAACCTCAATATCCTGAAACAGGGTTTTCTTATGTCCGCTGGCGCTTTGGTTACGGGCTGGCGCAACAACGGTCACTTCGCCTAATGTCTTCATCGCCTGCGATAGCGCCAGAATGCCAGGGGCAAAAATACCATCATCGTTCGTCACTACAATGCGCGTCATCGCGTTTTTCTCCAACTTTGTTCTATGACAGGATGAGCATTATGCGCCTATCCCAGCACAGGCGCAAGGGGTGACTATCACGGGCAAATAGGGGCTAATT
>DAOTWU010000648.1:0-1974 GCA_034435735.1 Anaerolineae bacterium
CATGAACCTGCTCCTTCATTGCGATAAGCTGGCAGCTATAGACCAATAGTGACAGATATACAAGACAAATACAACGCTGGATTTGGCATGATGCCAAAAGGCGTACCCCGCCGCCGCCGCTTGATTGTACCCCGCATTGTGCAGGGCGAACACAACCGCGCAGAGGGCGCAAGTGGGTTATTTAACGACGGCAAGCTGTGGGGTGGTGGGGCGGTTCGGCAAATAAAAAACACAGGCTACCGACGCGCCAAACCACCGCCAGACAGAACTTGTCTGTGGTTGCGGTGCGCCGTATGTCTGTGTGTAGAATATCACCGCTGGGGCGATTTCATCCCCGTTGGCGGAAGTTGTTAAACTTCGTTACAAACCAGAACATCCTGCACGACGACAGCCGCAACTTCTTGGGTGGCCAGCTTGCCGTCGGTTATAGTTCGTTGTGTGGTCTCTTCTTCGGTTTCGGTGACGCGCGTAAACAAGCCTTCGAAGACATCCAGCGCGATGAGATTGTCGATGGTATCTTCGATGGTGTCGCGGTCAAGGTTTTCGATGAGAATATGCGGCGTATCAATGGCACAATAGCGGACGCACGGCGTCTCTGGCAGGTCTTTCGTCAAGGCATATTGCAAAGCCATTTGGCGCTGCACATACTGCACAGTGGCGAAAAGCGCCGTGAACATCGTGCCGTCTTCCATCTCGACGATAACGTCGCAAGCATCCTCTTCGGGGTGCATCTCTATCAACACGCGAACAGGCATGAAGATACTGGCGATAGGTGTCTCAATCATTTTCTAAGCCCTCAATAGTTCAAATTTCCGCCATTGTTCCTTGTTGAAAAAGGTGCAATGACTAAAAACAGCATACTGGAAATTGGGATTGGATGTCAAGTCATGTGGAATTTTTCACATGTTATGCATTATTACGGGCGAACAGCATCAATAGTGACGGGGCTATCTTGGTATTTGGCCGCGAAGCGTGTTGTGGATACATTGCGTAGATGGCCATTCCTCGCTAGAATAAGACCGAACGGTCTTAAACAAGGAGGGTATGATGACCGAAAGCCCGCGCCGCCGCGCCTATGATTGGGGCGACCCCATGCCCAGCGCGCGCAAAGCGCTTGAACTGGACGGGTTGAGCTACTTCCAGCAGTTGCTGGCGGGCGCATTTCCCGCGCCACCGATTGCGCAGACGATTGACATGGTGCTGACGGAGGTGGAAGATGGCCGCGCCGTTTTTGAGCTGACGCCGCAGGAATTTCACTATAACCCGATTGGCTCGGTGCATGGCGGCATCGCCGCGACCTTGCTCGATTCGGCGATGGGCTGCGCCATCCATAGCCAGTTGCCGTCAGGCGTTGGCTATACCACGATAGAGCTGAGCATCAATTACCTGCGCCCGATTACTATTGAGACGGGGCGCATCCGCTGTGAGGGGAAGGTGATTCATGTTGGGCGGCGGCTGGCGACGGCAGAAGGGCGCATTACCGATAGCACGGGGCGACTATTGGCGCATGGCACGACGACATGCATGGTGTTCACCCCCTAATGGGGCGGTGTTTTAATCAAAAATTGGAGAAGCGCCGCAAAAATGCCCCTTAAAGCGATTTGACCTGAAACCCGCATTTGGGGTGTTTTTAGTATGAAGTTTTGGTGAAGATTTTGGCGACGAATACGCAGTGTTTTAATGTTTCATTATGCATTTTTCGCCGAAAATTCGCCCCAATTCCCCGAAAAACCCCCGATTTGGGATATATTTGGGATATATGAAACTCCCCCCACTTTTCATGCAGAAAACGGGTTTCAAATACGTGGACAGGTTGTATGATAGTAGACAAAAAAGAAAAACTGCTAAAAAAGGCTAAAAATAAGTTTTTGACAAACGCAGGGTACTTATGGTATACTATGCGCGGTGTTGAAATAGTCTTGCACCATTCGATCCGTTATTGAGGATACTGAAACTTTCCCACAGGAATGTGGT
>DAOTWU010000649.1:0-3947 GCA_034435735.1 Anaerolineae bacterium
TATATCACCATTGTAAAAACGCTCAAGCCGTCCGCCAACAATGCGATGATAGAACAGTTGGTGAATAGGCGCTTGCTCTGCTTCATCAGCCGTCTGCCATTGCAGGCTCTGCTGGTATAGCTGCCAAAGGTCTTTATCTGCGATGTTCTGCGCTTCAGTGAGCGCTGCCTCGTCACTGTTGTTGCGGCCTGTTTCTATTGCCCAAGCCAAATCAAATACCGATGGCGAATCAATGAGTTCATAGACGAGAAATTGCTTGCCCGTTTCTGTAGAGCTGAATATAGGACGGATGATGGGATAGCCAGCATTCGCCAATAACTCCGCGTTGTAGTATTCACCGATAATCGTATCGGATTCGGTGTGTGTTTTGAAGAAATATCGCTGACCATCTCGCAAAGTCATGAAGCCATTGAATGAATTCAGGGAGATAGCCTGCGGGCGCAGTTCAATGGCGACAACGTCAAAATCGAAATTTTCGCGGATGAAGGACAGAAGCAGCGCTTCTGCACCACTTCTGTCCGTAAATTGCATTTGCTGAATTTGTTGCAGGATGTCGCCGTTCATAAGCCAAGAATTTCATTGCGTTTGCGAATGGCCATAGCGTGGGCGGGAAAGCCTTCGTAATCAGCGAGTTTGGCGGTGATAGCTTGTAGCTGTTCATAGCCTTCACGGGAGAGATAGCCGATACCACTGCGTTTGAGGAAGTCCCAGACGCTTACGGATGAAAACGTGCGGGCAAACCCACCTGTCGGCAGAATGGCATTTAAGCCGAGGCAGTAGTTTGCGGTTGGAATAGGCGTCATATGACCGAGCAAAATTTCACCAGCATTCTTGATTTTATTGAGGGCGATAAATGGCTCTTGTACTAACACCTCGAGATGCTCAGGCGCGTATTCGTTGACGAAGGCGATAGATTCTTCTAGGCTTTCGGTGAGGATGATACCGCCATAGTTGCTGAGGACGGTGTTGATGAAATCGGCGCGCCATTGGGGCAACTCGGCAATATAGTCTGGCAATATCTTCTGTACCTGCTCTGCCACTTCGCGGCTGTGGGTTACGAGAAGTGCAGCAGAATCTGGGCCATGTTCAGCTTCAACTAGCAAATCAAGTGCAGCTAGTCGAGGGTCAATGTGTTCATCGGTCAGGATGATGGATTCGCTGGGGCCTGCGGGCAAGCCAACATCAACAGTGCCATAGAGAAGGCGTTTAGCGGCTGATACATAGCTGCTGCCTGGCCCGATAATTTTATCCACTTTAGGAATGCTCTCTGTACCATAAGCGAGCGCGGCAACCGCCTGCATGCCCCCGACGACGTAAACCTCATCCACCCCACAAACCTGTGCGGCGACGAGAGAGGCGGCATCAGCTTTGCCCTCTGGTGTGGGCGGTGTAACGACAACTACACGCGGGACACCAGCAACCTTAGCAGGAACGGCCAGCATGAGCATCACCGATGGGAACGCGCCTTTACCGCGCGGGACGTATAGGCCAGCGCTGGCAACAGGTGTGACCTTTTCGCCCGCCATGATGCCGGGGCGCACTTCTGTGAACCACATTGGCTCTGGCATTTGTTCTTCATGGAAGCGGCGGATGTTGCTATATGCCGCTTCAATTGCTTCGATAATATCTGGCTCTAGTGTCTTGCGGGCGTTGGCAAAATCCTCAGCGGATGCGCGCAGCATAGGCGCTTCGAATTCAGGCGCATCGAAGCGTCGGGTGTAATCGACGACAGCGGCATCGCCTTCAGTGCGAATGCGCTCAGCAACTTCCTGTGCTAATGGTAATAAGTCGCTGATGTCTTTTTCTGCGCGGCGAAGAATGCGGGCGCGTTCTTCCGTTGATATTTTATTTAGCTCCCAGAATTGAATCATTGCTATCGCTCTCCCATATAACAAAAAGGCGTGAGGCTTGGTGTGCCCCACGCCGCTTATAAGCAATCTGTTGAACGGTGTGCCGCTTAATTTAGTCGATAACTTCTGAGCGGCGGCGCGTTCCATCCCAGCGGATGTCGGGCACAAGAATATCTTTGCGTGTTAAAATGCGCTCGCGATGCGGGATGAGGTCATTGATCATAATCCGCATTTCAGCGCGCACATCATGGGTGGGTTTGTACCCTAAATCAATGAGGTGCTGGCGGTCTGGGTTATAGTAATGCTCGCCAAGCTCATCGCGTGGGTTATCATAGCGATGAATATCAACATCGAGGCCGCATTCTTCACCAACCTCTTTCACCATTTGCGCCAGCTCGGTGACGGTATAAGTTTCTTCAAACTGGTTGAAAACACGATATTCACCAGCTTCTGCGGGGTTTTCTAAAGCAATTGTGAGGCATTGCATGGAATCCCGTAGCGGTAGGAAGCCGCGTTTTTGCTTGCCAACGCCATAAACTGTGAGCGGATGACCGATGACAGCCTGGCACACGAAGCGATTGATAGCCGTGCCGAATGCTTGGTCAAAGTCTAGGCGACTACGCAAGCGCGGGTCTTCGCCCATTTCATCAATCCGCGTGCCAAAGACGACGCCTTGCATAATATCGGTGGCGCGTAAGCCCCAGATTTTACAGGCGAACATGATGTTATTGGAGTCGTGAACTTTGCTCCAGTGATAGAAGCTGCCCGCTTGACGTGGGAATGGTAGGCGGTCTTTGCGGCCACGAAATTCAATTTCGAAGAAGCCTTCGGGAATATCGACATTCGGCGTGCCATATTCGCCCATTGTTCCCAGTTTGACGAGATGTGCGTCTGGGCAGACTTCTTTCATTGCCCAAATAACGTTTAGATTACCAATGACATTGTTTTGCTGGGTGAAGACACAATGTTCTTGGTCAATCATGGAGTAAGGCGCAGAGGGCATTTCGCCGAAGTGTACAATGGCTTCTGGTTGAAAATCTTGGAAAAAGCGTTTGACGAAACCATAGTCCATCAAATCGCCTTCGCGGAATTCAATTTTCTTACCAAAATTCTCTTCAAAAGCTTTTAAGCGCACATCCATACTTTCAATTGGCTGGGCACTGATGCCGCCCATTTCTTCTACCCACTTACGGCGATAGAAGGTGTCGTTACCGGCGACTTCGTGGCCATGCGCAACAAGATATTGTGCTAGCGCCCAGCCTAGATAGCCGTCAATGCCTGCAATAAAAACTCTCATTACTTACTCCCCTACAAGGTTCGGTGCAGTTAATTGTCACAATTTTTAAAGGGGGCTTGCCCCATATTTCAATAACACAAACACATTCTTGAAGTTGTTGTATTTGTGCACCTATTCACAAGAGTGCGAGTGTAGCCAAGCCCCTTTTGATTGTCAAGCTGTGGTCGTTATTGGCGTTGGTTGAAATGCACCTAGATAACCTTTCACGGCGAGCAATTCTGCATTCAAGATACTGCAGCCCGCCGCGCCACGAATGGTGTTATGCGCCATGGCGGCAAATTTGTACCCCAAAATCGGGCATTCACGTAGCCGCCCAATGGTTGTGGCCATACCATTGCCGGCCATGCGGTCGCGGCGCGGCTGTGGGCGGTCAATTTGTGGCACATAGTGCAGTGGTGGGATTGGTGCGCTGGGTAACTCTGGCACAGGTGATGGCGCGCGGAATGATTGCCAAGCCGCGATAATCTCTTCTAATGATGGTTGCGCTTCTAGTTCTAGCGACACATTGATTAAGTGGCCATCAATCACAGGAACGCGGGTGCAAGTGGCGCTGGCGGTAACATCTAGCCATTCGATATGGTCGCCTTGTAATCGCCCAAGCATACGCCACGGTTCAGTGAGTAGTTTATCTTCATCGCCAGGAACATAAGGCAAGATATTATCAATCATATCCATAGCAGAAAGACCCGGATACCCTGCCCCACTAATTGCTTGTTCACTGACAACAAGCACACGCTTGATGCCAAAATGGCGTAAGGGGGCTAGTGCCATGACAAGCGGCATAGATGTGCAATTCGAAT
>DAOTWU010000650.1:0-2435 GCA_034435735.1 Anaerolineae bacterium
GACTATCTGGCCGAACTCCAGCGCCACCCAGAGGCGCAAGTGCGCGCGAATGCCGCCTTTGTGCTGGGACGACGCCGCGACCCGCGCGCCATCCCCCCACTCATCGCCGCCCTCAACGATGCCGCTGCGCCGGTACGGGTGCGCGCCGCCGAAGCGTTGGCGGGCTTTGCAGATGGCCGCGCCATCCCCGCCCTGGCCGCCGCCCTCAACGACCCCGACCCCGATGTGCGCGAGACCGCCGCCCGCACGTTGGGGCACTTGGGCGCAACGGACGCCCTGGACTCCCTCGCCGCTGCCCTGCAGGACGAAAGCGCGCCGGTCCGTGCCGCCGTCGCCGAAGCGCTGGGGGATATTGCCGCTGCCGAAGCTGCGCCCGCTTTGGCCGCTTGCCTCGCCCAAGATGACGATGCCGCCGTCCGCTATGCCGCCATCCGCGCGCTGGAAGAGATTGGCGGCGCGCCCGCTAAAGAAGCGCTGAATGCCCTCCTAACGCAAACGGATGATGTTGAACGGTTGGTGCTCATCATCGAAGGGCTGGCCAATCTGGGCGATGCTGGCGCGGTAGATGCCCTGCGCCCCTATCTTGACCATGACGACGAGTTGCTGCGCGAGACGGCGCGTTGGGCGGTGCGGGTGTTGGGCGGCTAGCCTCACCATACCAGACCGCGCGCCGCCACTGGCCAAACCTGCTCAATCGCCTCGCCGCGCAAGCCGTAAATCTGGTTGTGCAGGTTGGTCACCACGCACGTATGCACAGGAATAACGCGCACCTGCTCGCCAATCTCTGGCCGCCCCTCGCAGTCGCGCAGGTCAACATAGGCGTGCTCCTCGTTGAGCTGGTAAATACGCGCTTGCGGATATTCCACAATGTGGCCATGCCCATCTGCGACCCTATCGGCGGCTAGCGTCTTGCTGCCACTATCGAGAATGGCGCGGTCAGGCGTTGGGCGGCTGATGACCGTCGCCAGCACCGTCATGGCGCAATCGTCCACCGCGCACCAGCCCTGTGTCACCGTGTTCCAGTCATTGAACACATATGTACCCACCCGCAGCTCAGTCAGTTCGGGCATTTCCGCCGCGTCTTGCACCGCGCCCGTGCCCCCGCCGCTGACGCTATCCACGCCAATGCCGGCCTCGTGCAGCGCCTTAAGCGCCGCTTGTATACGCGGGCGCTCCTGCTTCGTGCTGGGATAAACCAGCAGGCCAGCAAAATGCAGATGCTCGGCTTTTTCGATGCGCTCCGCCAGCGCCACCACGTCGCCCGTTGCTGCGCCCGTGCGCTGTAATGCCGTGCCCAGCTCCACCATCACCCGTAAGGTCATATCGTAGCGGGCGGCGGCCTCTTCCAGGCCAGCAATCACGCGCGGATGGTCTGCAGAGACGGTCACGCGGTTATACATGGCCAACTGAACGAGCCGTTCGGTCTTCTTTTCGCCCACGATGTTATAGGGGATTTGAATATCGTTGATGCCCGCCGCCGCGAAAACTTCCGCCTCGCTCACCTTTTGGCAGGCGATGCCCACCGCGCCCGCCGCCAGTTGCATATGGGCGATGGTCGGTATTTTGTGCGTTTTCACATGAGGGCGAAAGGCCAGCCCCAGCGCGTCGCAGTGCGCTTGTAGCCGCTCGATGTTGGCTTCCATGCGGTCAAGGTCAATCAGTACGCTTGGCGTCTCTAGGTCATGGATGGTCTGTGGTTGTTCGTCCTGCATAGCGCGCTCCTCATCATGAAAAAGGGCGGAGACACCGCTGTGCCTCCACCCTGTGATTTTAACCAAAATCGCCCGCTATGGGACAATTGGCCTTATGCCTGCGCCCCTACTCGCCAGCTGTGGGCGGCTCGCCGCAATCGGTGCACTCGACGGGGTCAGGCAGTTCGCCATTGGCCAGTTGTGCCACCCAATCGACCAGCTTCACGCCTTCAACTTCTAGCTCATAGAACTCTGGCATCCATACAATCGTATGTACCGTGCCCGGCGCGGTGTAGTAGGTGAAGTTATCGCCTTCCAGCCCCTCAGAGATATAGTCGAAGGCTTCCGCCAGTTGCTCCGGCAGCGGCTTGCCCGTCAACCCCACCAAACTGAGGAAGAAGTATTGCACCTCGTCATGCGCCGCGTTGTATTGCGCCAGCAGCACATCGGGGAAGTGGTTGCCCGTGGCAATATAGAAGTCCTCAAAATTCAGTGTGTCGTTGGTGATGCCCTCGTACTCTTCCCAATCTGGCAGAATGCTGGCCACATCCCAAGCGTTGATGACGGGCGTCAGCAAATCTGGGTTATAGTAACCCCCAGCGGCATCGCCCAGCACGGCAATCTGCGCATCGGCGTAATGCTCTGCCAGCAGGCCAGCGTAGAAGGGGGACGGTGTTGAGCCGGCGCTGCTGCCACTGACGAAAATTTGGCTTGGCGCTTCCACGTTGGCATATAGCCAATCCA
>DAOTWU010000651.1:0-7910 GCA_034435735.1 Anaerolineae bacterium
GACGTTCAGATGCACTTCGCCCATTAGCGTGACATAGCCATATAAAGGAAGCAATATCCCACCCAAAAGGGCATTATCTAGCTCTCCCCAACCGCGCCACGCCAATTTTAGGGGCGGCAGCGAATACATCCAGCCGCCCCATGCGCCCAAAAGCAAAATAATGAACAAACTAACGGATAGCACCCCGCCCAGAACAGCAAGCCCCACCACAGCGACGCCCAGTGCCAGCGTCACCCAACCAGCGGCCAACGCCACCCAGCGCGGCGCATACCCCGACGGCAACGCCCCACTACCGCCAGAATAGAGTGTTCGCTGTGTCAGGGCATCTGTTTCATAATCAGCATATTCATTGACATAGTGAATAGAAGCGACAACTAACAGCAGCCCCACCCCGCCCCACATAACGCGGGAGAGCGTAAACGGTGCGCCATTCGCCAGCGCAATCACCAGTCCGGCGACAAATACCAGTATCACGCTCAGCATAATCAATGGGCGCATCATCGCCCACAAAGCAAACAACACCCGCCAAAGCGAATAACGGTGCGACATTATGTGCTCCATTTCCAGCGAAGCATAGTTAAGTGGTATTCATTTTAGAGGAAAAGGGGGAACAAACGCTTACAGAAGTAGAAATTTGGGAGAAAAATTAAGGACTTTGTGCGTATTCATCAAACTTCAATGCTGGAATACTTGCCGAGAATTAGAATTAGTGGTTAAATTATAACGTGTAGTAAGTTATTTTTTCGTCCGTCAAGGGTCGTGTCTTTGGCGGGAAGCACGGATTACGTTATTGGCTTGTAACGACACCTCACGCAAGTAACCCGGCCAATAAAAAAGAAAGATGTCCGTGCCACACCCCGTAACCGACACGGACACCCTCTAGTTGAAGGCGAAGGTGAAAAATGGCCAAACTGCCTTCAGACAACACCAACTCCAAACTTGGTTTGTCGATACATAGTATACCGCATAATACCACATTTCGACAAGCCAATTTCGGAAATTGGGCTAAAATTTCCAACAAAAAGTCTACAGAATCAGCCCTACGAATACTGGGCGGTGTTGTCGAATCACCAACGCAAGAAGCAGCAAGAACACTGTACGATGCAGGTCTGAATGTCTTCCCGCAACCGCTAGGGCGCAAAGGCGGTTACCGTTGGAAGATGATGCAATACACCCGTTTACATCGCACCGATGAGCAGTATGGTCTTCATGCCGCCTTCGTCGGCAACTGTAACATCGCGGTGATGTGTGGGCGCACGAGCGATAATCTCTTCGTCATCGATTGTGAGACCGAAGAGGCGTTCGCGTTCAATATCGCCGCCATGCGTTACCGCCGCATCCCCATTTGGGCGGCCAAAACCGCGCGCGGCGGCCACATCTATTTGCGCTGTGCCGAGGGCGAAGTCGAGAACATCGAAACGGGCACTATCCCCAACATCGAAGTTCGCGGGCATAACCGCTATGTCCTGGCGCCGCCATCGCTCCACCCTGATGGCACAATTTACCAGTGGCATATCCGCGAGGGTGATAGACCGCCATTAGTATCAGCTGAAATGGTCAACTGGTTGCGCGATAAACACGGCGAGCAAATCATGCTTGAAGTTATTCCGCCACCAGTAGATATTACCACCCTGCCCCTCACCATCAAAAGCCCAATGGCGGCGCTGTGCTACGAGACACAGGACTATATCGTGCGCGGCCACACTGTGCCAGAGGGTGAACGCAATAACCGCCTGTTCAAGGCCGCGTGCGATATGGCCGGTTGCGGTTACACCAAGTACGAAGCATGGGAAAAACTCGCAGAGCCAGCCATGCGGAGCGGTCTACCAGAGGCCGAAGTGCGGCGAACCATCAACAGCGCTTACAGCCAACCACGTGGACCATCAAGGCCGTTTTTAAAAAACGATGCGATTAGAACAAACAATAAAGACCAAGAAATCTGGGCACAAATCTTAATTTTTGTGAAGACGCATCGCTGGAACGGCAGAACTGCCAGCAGCGACCAGGCGACCATGTTGGCACTTGTGCAACGTGCACGGGCGTATATCAACGAGAATGGCGTATTTAGAGCCAGCGTGCGGGAACTGGCAGAACTTGCCCATCTCAGCCCAACAACGATACAGAAAGCGCTGAAGCGATTACAGGACTATGGTTTCATCCAACGAGCCGGCAGCGATAAACTCAGTAGTGCTGGTTTATGGCGCTTTACTGATAAAATTCTGCACCAGTTGAAAAGTGTTACATTAGAAAAGCCCCCCCAATGGAAGTTGAACAGTGTGACAGTTTTCAATTCTGAAGTGTGTGAGCGAGGGGGGCTTACTTTGGTGATGCTAGATTTGTATTTTGCGATGGTTTCGTGTAGCCAATGGGGTATGCCGAGTTTTTGGTGTGACTACACGAAACTCTCTATCAGCCAAGTGAATTATGGCCTCCGCAAACTTCAAGCTTTAGGGCTGGTTGAGCATAGTAAAAAGGGGTGGCGCGCCTGTATGGCCACCAATGAACAAATAATCCAGCGCGTATATGCAACAACCAATATCGCGGGTAAATCTGAGCGCCGTCGCCAACGCCACCGCATCGAACGCGCCATTTTCGCTGGTAAAACCATCATCAACGCCCGCCACCGTGCCGAACAAGACGATTTTTTCGATGCGTGGTGGGAATTTCAGCGCCAATGCCGCTACCAACGGGGCGATTATGTGCCAAAATTGCCCGCGCATAGCCCGCTTGAGGAATTTACTGCTTCTATGGTACAGTCTCAAAGGAAACAAACATTGCAGCACGACATCACAGCAGCGACAGAAACGGCAAACACCATGAAACTCTGGGAATGCCCCAACTGTGGGCAACGACATTTTAGCGATGAAGAACCGCCGGACATCTGCGATTATTGCCAAGATATGACCACATGGCGCGTCGTCGCCCAATTGTCCGAAGAGGATGCACCTAATTTGCCGCCGCAAGCCCTTAAAGATGAACTCATTCGCATGGCTATCGAGACGCTAGGCGCTGTATTGGTTGAACATGATGAGGAAGAGCCGCCACCACCAGAAGAAAGTGGCGATTAATCGCCCGCAAATAAAAAGCGAGGGGCAAAAACTCACCCCTCGCCCTACCCTACAATGGCATATCTCGCTTAAATCAGGCGCTCACGCAAGGTCGCACTGACGTAATCGAGGATGGAGACCACAATCGCAATCGCCAACACCGCCACACCAGCATCGCGGTAGCGCAGCAGGTTAATCTGCTGGTTCAATAGCAAGCCGATACCACCGCCACCGACGAAGCCGATAATCGTGGACATACGCACGTTAATATCCCAACGGTACATGGTGAACGCGATATACGGCGGGATAATTTGCGGCACAACGGCGTAGATAATCGTCTGTAAGCGGTTCGCGCCGGTGGATTGAATCGCCTCTATTGGACCGGGGTCAATGTTTTCAATTTGCTCTGAATACAATTTACCCAGTGCCGCAATAGAATGCAGTGTCAGCGCCAACACACCAGCGAACGGGCCAATACCCACCCACACAACGAACACCAAGCCCATAATCAGCGGCTCGATGGAGCGAATGGTGTTGAGCAAGGTACGGGAAACGTTATACAGCGCCGAACCAAGCGGGAATGAGGCATGTAGGCCGCTTAAATACCCAACAAGCGCCCCCAATCCCAAACCGTACAGAATGGCCGTCCACTGGTATTTGATAATATCCAGCCCCAAAAAGCTAATCGTATCGCGTGAGGGCAACGTGCCATCCACCAGCGAGCGCGTCACATTCAGCTCATTGAAGACCATCACGAACAGCACCACCGCGCCCAGGGCAAAAGCAACCCGCCGCCCATAGCGAATATAGGCCGGCTCAAGGATGAACAGCTCATCGCGCGATAGCAAGCCAAAGGTATAAATGCCATTGTTATATAGCAGCACTGCCACCTGTCCGCCCAGCAGCGCCGCTACAAACGGCGGGAATAGGCCGAAGAGTGTCGCCGAAAGCCCCATGCCCGCCACCACATACATCAAAATGGCGGCAGCAATCGCCCCCAGCACAGCGCACAGCGCCCGCGAGAGCAAATTCGCCTTAATCGCCCGTAAAATCGGGCTGAGCAAGTTGCCAGCAATGCCCGCCAAAACGAAACCACCAACCACGCCCGCAATGGCCGGCATGATCAGCTCAACCAGCGTGCCGATGATATTGAGGAATGTGCCCACCGCAACGAAACCATCCGCAACGGCATTCTGTAACCATTCCCCCGGCGCAAGCGGAATGACTTCCTCGCGGCTGAGGTCTAAGGCGCGCACAAACTCCGGACGCACTAAATCACCATGAAAGATGAGTTCGTTGCTAACATACACCAGCCACCCAGCCATTAGCCCCAGCGCCAACATAATCAATAGCGCCATGACAACCGTGTTCAAGCTATCGAAAGCCTTTTTGCCCCAAAGCTGGTTGGACGAACCAACCTTTACATTGCGGCGGGCGTTAATGCGGGCGACAAAATCAATATAGCGGCGGAAGATGAACAGCAGCGCAAAAGCGAACGCCACTGTCACCACCGCCCCCAACACCAGCACCAACAGCGCAGAGACTAGCGGCCAATCTTCAAACCCGCTGCGCAGGAAATTCAATAGCTGGGGCGCTTCGGTGATGCTCAAACCTAATGCGCCTATTGGCGTGAGCAACACCCCGCCCAACACCACGCCAATCGCAAAGCCAATGAACGACACCAGCATATTACCCGCCAGCAAGCTAATCGGCTGCATCAGGTTGCGCGCCGCGAAGAAGCTGATGACGCCCGCAATCGGGATAGCGACAGAAGTGGCCAATAGCGCCATGAAAATCGTCTCAATCATGCGCTGGATGACCTTGCCAGTAATATCACTGGGCATCACGGGGCCTGTTGGCAAAAGTGCGCGCAACTCCACTGTGTGAATATCGCCATCGGAAGCGCGCAAACGCGGCACCGTGATATGGCCGACGAAATCGCCATTCTCATTGAGCGTGATTTCTTCGCGGGCAGTATCTAAATCTTCCAGCGGGCGGCTATTGCCCTCTGGCGGCACCCAACGCAAGCGCGAGTTAGCCAATGGCTGGAAGCCGCTAATTGTCACTTGGAGCACATCGCCTTCTTCACCACAATTCGGCTCTAGGGTTATCGTAGCGCCGAAGTCGTTTTCAATAACCGGAATTTCTGTTTCAGCATCGCAGCCAAAGCGAAAAGCCGCGGCAATCGCCTCTACCTCTTGCTCCTGCTCTAGCAAGCGCGGAGAGAGCAACTCCCCCAGCGCATTGGAGACATTCTCTTGGCGTTGCGGGTCTTGGGGCTTGCCCAAATCAACGTCGGTCACTGTCCAACCATACGCATAAATGACAAAACCAATCAATGCGCCAAGGAAAATAACTAAGCGTTTTAATGGCGCAGAAGTACGGGATGTCTTGTTATTATTATTCGTCTCATTAGCCATAATTCACCTTCTCCTATGAAATCTGAACCTCTACCGCCTCTTCGCCATAAATCTGCTTGAAGCGCTCGTTATCAATCTCTTCAGGCGAGCCATCAAAGGCGATGCGCCCATCCTTGAGCGCAATAACGCGGTCAGCATAAGTGCGCGCCAAACTGAGGAAGTGCAAGCTACACAGCACAGTCAGGCCATCGCGCTTGTTCAGGTCTTCAAGATATTTCATCACACCATGTGAAGTCGCGGGGTCTAGACTGGCGACGGGTTCATCTGCCAGCATCAGTTCCGGGTCTTGCATCAGCGCACGGGCAATCGCCACACGCTGCTGCTGGCCGCCACTGAGTTCGCTAGCGCGCTTATAGGCCTGGTCACGGATACCCACCCGCTCTAAATTGGCCAAAGCGCGTTCATGGTCTTCGTCGCTAAAGTGATTAAACAAGCTATACATGGGAGATGTATAGCCTAAGCGCCCAGCGAGGACATTCGTAATCACTTTCGAGCGTTTGACGAGGTTAAACTGCTGGAAAATCATGCCAATACGGCGGCGCAAAAAGCGCATCTCCTCATCGCTGAGCGCCGTCACATCAACACCATTCCAAACAATACGCCCGGCAGTTGGTTCAATCAGGCGATTAATGCAGCGCAGTAAGGTACTTTTACCCGAACCGCTCAACCCGATTAACGCCACAAATTGACCATCAGGTACTTCAAAACTAACATTATCTAGGGCTTGAAACCCGTTGTCATAAATCTTTACCAGATTTTCAATGATGAGCATAAAAACGATCCTCTAGCTATTCTCTAATACGCCCATTATGGCGCACAATATTACCACATCTCGGCGCAAAAATCGGAAAATACGTGATAATTCACCATGAGGGGAGCATTAAAGTGTGTTGCAAGCCGTTTCAGACAAAGTCCGCCTCCCCCTACCCCGTATTATTAAGAGGCCGCGTGCTCTTATGGTGCTGGTAAAAAAGGCTGCTGCTTATCTTTTTCGCCAGTCACATGGTAGCTGCTGGCGCAACCTTTTACGAAGGCCACTCGCAGGGCGTGGGGCAGCGCCTCACAGTCTCTTATTTTCTTCAACGCACACACACAAATTGCGCCCCCACGCAAGCACGTTTTAAGGATTAAATAGGCTGCAATATGAGACAATTTTTAGAATTTGGTCATATTGCCTGTTATGTTAGTTGCGCATTTGGGATAAGTGGGGCACACTCTTGAACAGCCCGTAGCTTTTTCTAATAGCGGGCGGGTTGTAGTAATGGTATCCGTTTCGTTTAGGAGCAACTATATATGTATCGCAAGACATATGTTTTCTTGTTGATGACTGTGCTGGCCGTGATGGCGCTTGGCGCGGTCTCTTTGGTTGGAGCGCTGGACGATGCGCCGGAAGCCCCGATTACAAATGATGAGGGCGGCCCGGTCTCGATTACTGGCTCCGTTTCTTATACGAATTCCTTTTTTACCGCCGGCGTCGCTGAACCTGTAATTATTCTTGAAGACCAAGCCGGCTTTATCGACCGTAATAAGGGCTTTTTGATGCCAGTGGAGTCTCAGGTACTGGGGCAAATCACCTCCGATTTCTTCACTTCGCCCTTCACTTATAGCCTCACACTGCCGATTGAGCCGCGCGGCACGCTGCGCGATGTCGATCATGACGATGTCGAGGAAACGGGCGTGATGGTATTCGCCGTGGCCTATTGGACCAATATTTTCGGCGACCCGTATCTTGAAGAGCGTGATTTGTTCGGTGGTGGCTGGTCTACCGCTTACGCTTCTACCCATGTGAAGCAGAACCCGACGGGCGGCGGCGAGTACATCGGCGGCAAAGTGCTGATTTACGCACCAGAAGAAGGCCAAGGCTTCCCCTCTGGCTTCGGCGAAGATGGCTTGCTGTTCACCGAAGATGACCCGATTGTTATCGTGCCACAGGGCTATACGCTGGTGGACATGGACACTGACCCCTTCACCTTTGACCGTTCACGCCATCCAGTAGTTGACCTTATCGAGGGCGAGGGCGCAGAGGCTGATGACTTCAGCGACTTGAGCTATACCGAGGCATTCGATGCGCTGGTTGACTTGATGAGCAAAGAATACGCCTTCACCGAGTTCAAGGGCATTGACTGGGATGCCCTGCGTGAAGAGTTCCGCCCGATGTTTGAAGAGGCTGAAGCCAACAATAGCAATGATGACTACAAACGGGCGCTGATGCGCTTCACTTGGGCCATTCCTGATGGCCATGTGGGCACAAGTGCTTTCGTAGTGGATGACTTCTTCTTCGAGACCGATGGCGGTCTGGGCATGGCCATTCGCGAGCTGACCGATGGCCGCGTGATTGTCAACTTCCTGCTGGATGGCGGCCCTGCGGCTGAAGCTGGTATGGAACTGGGCACAGAGATTATCGCGCTGAACGGCGTGCCGATTGCCGAGGCGATTGATAACA